>JACQFP010000007.1 GCA_016200005.1 Verrucomicrobiota bacterium
CCCGCAGAGCCCTATCCTCCGCTGAAGCGAGGACACTTTGCGCCTCAGCAACGCACCCCTCAAGTAAAACAGCAGCGGCGCCCTCATCATTCCAGCTTTGCTCGCACAGCCCTCTCCAACTTTGCTCGCACCACGACAGTGATAATTCACTCTGGTCGCCCATCGCCTCGGGCGAAATGCGGGACTGTGAAGGGATTGCGGACACCATTCAACGCTCGTGATGGTGGCACAGCGTATGTGTTACTTGCCGAAGGCATAAAAATGGTCGGCAGTGCGGACATAAATTTTTCCGTCCGCGATGGCCGGGGTGGCCATGACCTGGCTCTCAAGATTGTTTCGCGCCAACACATTCAAGGTTTCACCGGCGGCCATGACCAGCACGATGCCTTGTTGCGACACGAGATAGATTCGCCCTTTTGCTGCCACGGCAGATGAATAGTAATCGCCCGGCGCGCCTACGCGTTCGTCCTGATAAAAGGGTTTGCCGTTCTTCGCGTCGTAGCACGAAGCGAGGCCGCCGTTCTTCATCGTGTAAAGCTTGCCGTCGTAATACAGCGGCGAAGATACGTACGGAAGACTGCGCGTCACTTTCCAAGCGATGTGCGTCTTCGTGATGTCGCCGTGCCCGCCCGGACGAATGGCCAGCAGCGCATTGCCGGCTTTGGCGAACATGTCGGCCATCCCCTGCCATTCCTCGCGCGTGACCTTGCCGTCGTGGTTCACGTCGATTTGCGAGAAGCGATCGCCCACCGGCCCGGCGGGCAATTCAACCTTGGTGAACTTGCCGTCCTTGTTCTTGTCGTATTGCGCGACGTAATCGTCGAACGGCGGCATCGTGAAGCGATCGCCCGCGTCCGCACCAATATTCCAACTCGCGCTGAACAACAAATCGTCGCCCGCGGTGGGTGAACTGCACGCCACGCGAGAAGTGCCGGCCACCGTCCAAAGCTCCTTGCCGTTCTTCAAATCGTAGGACTTCAACCAAAGCGAGCCGGGCAACACGAGTTCTTCCGTTTCGCCATGACGCCAGACGAACGGCGTGGCGAAACCGCGACGAAACTCCGGTCGCTCCGTCATCCAAATTGTTTTGCCGGTGCGCTTGTCCACGGCGAGCAGATAAGCGCCGAGGTCCTGATCGCAATTTAAAATCAGCAGGTCGCCTTCGACAATCGGTGAAGAGCCGGCGCCCCATTCAACTTCCGGCGTCTTCAACGGCTTTCGCCACTGCTCCTTACCGTCGCAATCATACGCCAGCAAACCGAACGAACCGAAATAGACATAAACGATTTTACCATCGGTGGCAGGCGTCGGTGTGGCGGGATTGCCCAACGGATGCGTCGTCTCGAATTTCGCGACGGGTGCTTTTTGGCGCCAGAGAATCTGTCCCTTTTGTCGATCGATGCACAGCGTTTCCAGTTTGGATTTGTCGAACGTCGTCAGGAAAATGCGATTGCTCCAAAGGCAGGGTGAGGAATTGCCCGACGCGATTTCAATTTTCCAAACCACATTTGAGGATGGGCCGAAACGGATGGGCGGGTCGCTCTTTTCGCCAATGGCCGAACCGTTCGGACCGCGGAACTGCGGCCAGTCGGATTCGCCCATTACGCCGAAATCAATTATCAAGACCAAGGCAAAGGCGAGGATTAGTTGCTTCATGACTTGTCACATCGAAACCGAGCCTTTTCGGAAGTCGGTTTTCCCAATGATTGCGTTGATGATGAAGGGAGTTCCGTTTCTAGAGGATTTCTTCGCTTCAACGACCGCCGCCTTGAAGGCGTCCAGGTTTTCAACGCGCACGCCGTCTGCGCCGAATGCCTTCCCAACGAATTGATAATCGCTGGACGCGAGATTCATTGCGCAGTCGCTTTTCAAAACCTCGACCTGATCGCGCGCAATTTGACTCCAGCACGCATCGTTGCCGATCACCGACATGACCGGCAGCTTGTGGCGGACGAACGTGTCATATTCCATCAGGCTGTAAGCCGCGCTGCCGTCGCCGTAAACGATCCAGACATCGTGGTCCGGAAAAACAAGCTTCGCGCCCAACGCAAATCCTCCGCCCACACCCAGCGTGCCGAACGCGCCGGGGTCGAGCCATGAAAGCGGCTTGCGCGGTCGCAGTGTGTAGGCCGAGGTCGCGACGAAATCGCCGCCGTCGGCAACGAGAATGGTTTTGTCATCCAACGCAGGATCCAGTTCGCGAAAGAGTTTAAGCGGGTTGATGCCGCGATCCGTCGGCGCGTTGGCTTGCGCGTCGATGCTCGCTTCGCGCTTAACGTCACGGGCGCGCAGTGTTTCGATCCAGCTTGAGCAATTGCCTCGAAAGCTACGCGCAAGGGCGATCAGGAAATCCTGCGGGTCGGCGTGAATGGGGAGGGTCGGTTTTTTATTCTTCGTCAAATCCTCCTGGCTGCGATTGATGGAGATGAAGTGCCGTCCGCCGATATGCCGGCCATAATCCAGCCGGAAATCGTTCGGCACACCGGCAAGGATTATCAAATCGGATTCCTTGATGGCTTCCTTTCGGTGATGGCGCATCTGAAGCGTGTTTTCTCTGCCAAGCAAACCTCTGCCCATGCCGCTCAGATAAACCGGGAGGCCGAGTTTGCTGACCGCCGCAGCGAGTTCATTTGCTTTCTGCGGATTCATCATGGCGCCGCTGCCGACCAATAATACGGGCCGTGCGGCAGCCCTCAGTTTGGGAATCGCTCCCTCAATCTGCGAAGAAGAATGCGTCGGATAAGAAATGTTCGACAAAGGGTTTTCAAAACACACCGCATCTTTTCCGGCAAACAGGTTCTTCGCGTGCCGGTTGACATACCACTGAACAATCCTGTCCCGGAAGCTTTTGGGAGCGCCGTCCTTGCTCTTCGCGCCGTACCAACTGCGGACGAGTTCCTCGTCATACAAAGTGTCGATCGGACATTCGACAAACACTGGGCCGGGAACTCCTTGCTGCGCCATCACAAATGCTTTTTCCAAAGTCGGAACAATCTCCCTGACCTTAGTAATCCCAGCCGCCCATTTCACGTTCGGCTTCATCAGCGACATCTGATCGATGTCCTGCAACGCGCCCCGACCTTTCAGCATGGTGGCGGCGGCGCCGCCCAATAATACGAGCGGCGATTGCGCGAGGTATGCGTTCCGCACGGCCGTGATCGTGTTGGTCAAGCCCGGACCCGCCGTGACCGTTGCCACTCCGGGAATTCCGGTGAGGCGTGAAACCGCATCCGCCGCAAACACGGCGTTGACTTCGTGGCGCGTATCGATGACCCGGATGCCGAGATTCTGCGCCGCCACAAAAATGGGCGAGATATGACCGCCGCAAAGTGTGAATAAAAACCTGACCCCCTGCTTTTGCAATACGCGCGCAATGATTTCGCCGCCGTTCATGTAACCAGTCGTTCGTGTCAATGTTCAGGCATGTTTGGAATCCCCGAGAGCAAGCCCGCCGGAGCAAAGAGCGTCAAGCTGTATCTCGACAACGCCGCAGTGAGATCCAAACTACTGTCACGAACCGGAGGCCGCCCTGTTCAGTTTCGGTACACGTCGGACACTCCGACAACCTCAAACTTGACCCAATCACGCTGCCAAAACCATGCGAAACACAGCAAACACCCGTACCAGTCGCTGCCTTGAATTGCAGAAATCCGCGGCTGCAGCAGGGCATAAAATCTGCATCCCTTTCAATGCTTATGAGTAACAATTTCTACATTGCCTGCGAGCTTGGCGCGGATACCGGTCGGATCATGTTGGGCAGCCTGCACCAGGGCAAACTCACGATGAGCGAAGCCCGCCGTTTCCAGAACCTTACCGTCAAGGAAAATGGCTCGCTTCAATGGAACATCCCCCAGTTATACCAGGAGACCCTGGCCGGCCTGCGCGGCGTCGGCGCTTATGAAGAACCCGTCGAAAGCATCAGTTGCAACTCGTGGGCGGCGGATTACCTGCTCTTTGAACAAGATGGTTCATTGATCACGCCGACCTTTCATCATCACGATCCCCGCTCCGACGAGGGAATGAAGAATGTCTTCTCGAAAGTACCGTGGGAAACCATTTACGAAGAAACCGGCGTACAACAGAGGTCGATGAATACGCTCTTCCAATTGGGTGCGGAGAAGTCGCGTCGTCTGAACCACGCTCAACTCATGCCGGTCGCCGATGGGTTCAATTATCTGCTGGCAGGTGTCCCGCGTATTGAAATGTCCCTGGCCAGTCCGACCCAGCTTTACAATCCCGTCACCAGGAATTGGTCAGACCGCTTGCTCAATGCCCTTCGGCTGTCGCCGAACCTGTTCCCGCCAGTCGTGCGGGCCGGCACGGTGCTCGGAGCGCTCCGCCCGGAAGTCGTCAAGGCGACCGGGTTGGAGGACGCTCAGGTCGTCACGTCCTGTTCGCACGAGATCGCCGCCGCGCTGGCCGGGCTGCCCATCGACAAAGGCGAGAGCTGGGCTTATCTGCGCACCGGCTCGTGGGCGGTCATGGGCACCGAGCTTGACGAACCCATCATAAACGACGCCAGTCGGGAAATGAAATTTACCAATGAGATCGGCTACGGCGGTTCGGTCCGTTTCTCCAAGCGCGCGGTTGGTTTCTGGATTTTGGAAGAATGCCAGCGCTTCTGGATGGCAAAGGATCGCGCCCTGGACAGTGACATGCTCACGCACCTCGCTGGTTCCTCAACCCCGTTCGAATCGTTGGTCAACCTGGCCGACCCGCGGTTCCTCGCGCCGGGCGACATGCCGCTGAAGATCCAGGCGTTCTGCCGGGAAACCAATCAAACCGTTCCGCGCAAGCCCGGTCCCATCATCCGCTGCGTGCTTGAAAGCTTGGCCTTGTTGTATCGCAAGACGCTCTGGGAGATCGAGTCGCTTACCGGCCGCGAGATTACGAGGCTCTACATTCTTGGCGAACCCACCAACACCTTGTTGAATCATTTCACGGCCAATGCGCTGCGGATTCCCGTGGTCATCGCTCCAACCGACGCCACCTCGATTGGCAACGTCGTGGTTCAAGCCCTCGCCTTGGGTCACATCCGGTCGCTCGACCACGCGCGGGAGATTGTGCGCAATTCCTTCAAGATGGAAACCATTGTCCCGCACGCCGTCGCCTGGGATGCCGCTTACGACCGGCTCGCCGAAATCTGTTCCGCCTGATCGGCGACGACCCCATCCGTAACCATGCGAGGCCGAGGACGGCCTCAGCTTTACTGCACGTCCGCAGATCCAACAGACCGTCCAAAACTGTCGAGGTGCGATGCAGCCGCCGGCGTGAGGAGGCGGATTCCCTGACAAATCGCAATCTTCTGTGCGCCTCCTTGCCTTGGTTACTCTTGAAGGGGCTGTTGGAGCGGTTGCCAAAATAGATTTCCGGAAAGAAACACGCAAACCACTCACCCGGTCTTCGACCACGCTCTCCCCATCGGATGGGGAGAGGGACGGGGTGAGGGGCTATCCGGAAATTAATTTTGGCAAATAGTATAGTCAGGAGCCGGAGGTCAGAATGGTTCCCAAGCACCTGAGAATTTCCGGCTTAAGACTCTGAAACATCCTCGGAAAGTTTTCGATACAAGGTGGCAAGGCTGACACCGAGCAGCAACGCGGCTTTTTCCTTGTCGCCACCGGTTTGAGCGAGGGTGCGGTTGAGGAAGGCCAACTCTTGTTCGCGCAAAAATGTTTTCAGCGGAACACCCGGTTGCGCGGCGGGTGACTCCGGAGCCGCCAGAAATGTTGTGTCGTGCGTATTGCTCAAGGGATACAGCGCGGTGGCCGGAACGTCTGGCAACGTCAAGGTGGCGGATGACAATTCCACTGAGGAAGCGGCGATCTGGTCTTTGGTGAGATTCTTCAATAGGGCGGGGGGAAGATCGGCGACTTGTATGATGTCCGCTTCGCACAACGTGGCGGCGCGTTCGATGGCGTTCTCCAGTTCGCGAACGTTGCCTGGCCTATCATAAACGCAAAGGACATCCATTGCCGGGCGCGTGATTTGAAATGGCTTGCCGGTTCGCGGGTTGACCTTGTTTTTCAAGAAATGGGCGACGAGCAACGGAATGTCATCAATGCGTTCGCGCAGACTGGGCAGCGGGATCGGAATGACATTGAGCCGGTAATAAAGGTCTTCGCGGAAGCTGCCGTCCTTGACTTTTGTCTCAAGCGGCTCGTTGGTGGCGGCGACCACGCGAACGTTGACATAGGTTGGGGTGTTGTCGCCGACGCGGCGCACTTCGCGTTCCTGCAAGACCCGCAACAAGCGGCTTTGAAGCATGGGCGACATGGAACCAACTTCGTCCAGCAGAATGGTGCCGCCGTCGGCTTCGTGAAAAAGACCTTTCTTATCGTTGATTGCGCCGGTGAAAGCGCCTTTGCGATGACCGAACAGCTCGGACTCCAGCAGGTTTTCCGGCAACGCGCTGCAATTGACCGGCACAAACGGCGCGAACTGGCGGTGGCTGTTATAATGCAGGGCGCGGGCCACCAATTCCTTGCCGGTGCCACTTTCACCGAGAATGAGAATGGTGCTATCGGTGTCGGCCACGCGCTCGATCAACTTGAAAACCGATTGCATCTTGGGCGCGCTGCCGATGATCTGGCTGAATTGATATTTTTTCTTGAGTTGCTTGCGGAGGTAAAAATTTTCGGAGATGGCCTCGTTGTAGGAGAGGGCACGTTGCACACAGAGTTTGAGCTCGTCCAGCTTGAAGGGCTTTTCGAGGTAGTCGTAGGCGCCTTTCTTCATCGCCTCGACCGCGGTCTCGATCGAACCAAAGCCGGTGATCACAATGACCACGGCCGGGGGATTGAGGGCACGCGCCTTCTGCAAAATCTCCATGCCATGAGCGCGGGTTTTGTCGAAGTAAAGATCAGTGATCACCAGTTCGGGCGAGTGCGTCTGAAGCGCGGCGATGGCGGTGGTGCCATTGGTGAAGGGAAATACTTCATGCCCTCCTTCGCGTAACATCTCGGTGACCATCTGGAGCATGGTCAATTCGTCGTCCACGAGCAATACTCTGGCCATTGCGGGGAAGCTAATTCAAAAGTGCTGGGATGGGCAAGCAGGATTGTGTTCCGGGGTTTCGCCGCGGTCAGTCTGCAGCGACGAAACCGCAACGTCACTACTTCCTCTGCGGGCTGACGATGTCGCTCAGTTTGAAGATCGGCAGGAACATGCAAATGACCATGCCGCCGACAATCACGCCCAGCACCACGATGAGAATCGGTTCAATCAGTGCGGTCAACCCGGAGAGCGTCGTCTCAATCTCTTCATCCAAAAAGTCAGAGATGCGCTCCAGCATGTCGTCGATTTTTCCGGTCTGTTCACCAGCCGTAATCATGCGGATGATCATGGCAGGAAAGATCGGGTGTTTTCCTAGGGCCACCGAAATGCCTTCACCGCGCTCGATGTCTCCGGCGGCGACTTTGATGGCTTTTTCCATGATGACGTTGCCGCAAATGTTCGCGACGATGCTCAGGACTTCCAGGATCGGCACGCCGCTGCGAACCAGCGACGCAAAGGTGCGCGTAAAGCGGGCGAGGCAGATCTTGTGTGCGATGGACCCGAAAATTGGCAGTTTGATGCGTCGGGAATCCCAGAATTCCCGGCCGGCCGGCGTCTTGATGAAATAAAACCAGGCGTACACGATGCCGCCGCCGCCGAGCAGGATCACCAGCAAATAATGTTTCACGACATTGCTGAGGTTGATCAGGAATTGTGTGGGCGCCGGTAACTTCGCGCCAAAGCCACTGAAGATTTCGCCGAAAACGGGCACCACTTTGACGAGCAGGAAGATGGTGATTCCAATCGCCACAATCGTCACTGCCGTGGGATACATCATGGCGGATTTGATTTTTTTGCGCAGCCGGGCGCTGTTTTCCAGATAAGTCGCCAGCCGGGCCAGGATCGTCGCCAATAACCCGCCCTTCTCGCCAGCCGCCACCATGCTGACATATAGCCGGCTGAAGGCTTTGGGATGCTTCTGCAAGGCTTCGGAAAAACTGTCGCCACCTTCCACGCGCGTGCAGACGTCCTTGATGACGTCGCGCATGACTTTATTCGTGGTTTGCTCGGCCAACCCTTGCAGCGAGGTGACCATCCCCAGACCGGCATCGATCATGGTGGCCAGTTGCCGGGTAAAAATCACCAATTCGGCCAGCGAAACGCGGCCGCCGCCGGTTTTTCCCTTTTTGCTTAGTTTTTCCTGAATGGAAACCACCAGGAGATTTCGATTCAACAACGCCGAAATCGCCGCCTGCTCAGAACCGGCTTCCACCGTGCTGCGGATTTCGCGGCCGGTGCCAGTTTCGCGCGCCACATAAGAAAAAGAAGGCATAACAATTACCGTTCTGGTTGATAATGATTCCCGCAATACATTGCAAGCACTAGCTTGATTTGCGTTCGCATAAATTCAGTTACCATTTTCGTCGGTCATGCTCTGTCCAGATGAATTCTTTTTTTGCACACCGCACCATGATGCAAAACAGGTGGTGGCACCGGAGCACCATTCCGATCAAAAAAGCATTTCCTGTTCCGGTGTGCCGAACACAGCCCTCCCAGCAGACACGACCACCTCCAAAACGTCGGCTTTCGAGTAGAAAGGATGTGGCCCGCTATAGAACGGCAAAACTGCGCGGAAAGCCGCACGGGATTCGAAATGAAAATAGTTGAAAAATACTTGTTGTCAAACCAAAGGCTTTCCCCTAGATTCGCCGGCAAATGCACCATTTTGGTGCACGGGTAAACTGTGTTTACCCCCCAATGCATATAAAAACAAAACAGAACCAACAACATCGGAGGAACCAAAATGAAGTTTAATAAATGGACACTAGGTCTGGCCGCTGTCGGAGTGGTCAGTCTCGCCTCTGCAGTCAAGGCCGAAGAAAGAGCGAGCGCGGTGATGACTGCGCTTTCTTCCACAACCCTGAGCGGTTACGTGGATACTTCGGCACAGTGGAACATTGGTAACGGCAACGAAAACAGTCCACCGTACAAATTCGGAGGCCCCGAAAAGGCCGATGGGTTTAATCTGAACGTGGTCCAATTGAGGCTGGAAAAGCCATTGGATGAATCCGAATGGGCAGCCGGATACCGAGTGGACCTGTGGTTTGGACCCGACGCCAACACGCTCAACACCCAAAATGGTGGATCGACCACGGCCTTTCCAGGCCGCGATTTCGCGGTCCGCCAGGCTTATGTCGCCCTGCGCGCCCCGGTGGGCAACGGCATCGACTTCAAGGTTGGTGTGTTCGACAGTATCATCGGGTACGAGTCGGTGGAATCGCCGAGCAATCCCAACTTCACCCGTTCTTACGGCCATTCGATCGAGCCGCAAACTCACACGGGTGTCTTGGCGAGTTACCGGTTTAGCGACTTGGTTAGCGCCACCGTGGGTATTGCCAATACAGTCGGACCGATAATCAACAATCGCGCCTTCGATGTCCCCGGCGATACTGACCGTAACAAGGCAGAATCGTATAAGACCTACATGGCTTCCCTCGCGTTCACGGCGCCAAGCGATTGGGGATTCTTGTCGGGCTCTTCGCTGTATGCGGGCATTGTCAACGGTTTCAATGACAACGAGGTCAGCAGCGACTTGGATCAAAACACAACCAGCTACTACGTTGGTGCTACTCTGGCAACTCCGATTGCCGGGTTGCGGCTTGGCGGATCGTTCGACTTCCTCGACGTCCACAATTCCAACGATCAGGCATGGGCGATCGCGGGTTATGCTTCGTACCAGGCAACGGAAAAGTTGAGTTTGCATGCGCGCGGCGAATACCTGCGCGACAGCACCAGCAACAATGGCCCCATGCTGTTTTCTCACCTATCTTCCAAGAACCAACCCAGAGTGTTGGCACTCACGGGCACGATTCAATATGACCTGTGGAAGAACGTGATCAGCCGGTTGGAAGCGCGCTGGGATCATTCCTTCGAAGGCGAACAATTCGGTGCCGATGGATCGCACGAGAATTATTTCGCCGGCCACAGCGATAACGCCTACGTCCTGCTCGCGAACATCATCTACAAGTTCTAAGCTGGCTTGGAACCTTTGATGCCCCTTCTGAGAAAATCGGAAGGGGTTTTTTTATTTCCGATTTCCACTCTTCCGATTTCCACTTTTGTTTGAGGAATCGTATCCGCGCGGCACCTCTTCAGAAGGTTTGGGTGCCAAAGCGAAATTGACCGTTGAGTCAAATCAACAAGACCTGTGGAAATTTGACCGATCTGTCGAGAAGTGCGCAATGGTTGTTGGCTTCAAAAAGAAAGCCAAAAATAGAATTCATTGAAATCAAAGGTGTTAACACCTTTTCGAATTTGCTGGCATGGCTCCTGCCTAAGCCGGTTCGTGCATTGTTGGTTCCCTCGGTGATGAAAGCTGGGACCGCGTGTGTCCAAAGCCGTGGCCCAGCTTTCATCGGGTTTTTGAGTGTGCCAGCGACACAACTTTGCGTTCAGTGAACAAACAAAAAAACAACCAGCATTGGAGGAATCAAAGAATGAAGTTTAATAAATGGACTTTGGGATTGGCCGCGGTCGGAGTGGTCAGCCTCGCCTCAGCCGTCAAGGCCGAGGAGAAAGCGAGTTCAGTGATGACCGCGCTTTCTTCGACCACTTTGAGTGGTTATGTGAATACGTCGGTCAACTGGTACATAGGCAACAGCACCGCGGGCATCCCGGGTCGTGCCTTCGATGGCCCAGCTCAAAAGCAAGATGGTTTCAACCTCGACGTCGTTTCACTCACGCTATCGAAGCCGGTAAGTGAAGGCGATTGGGGCGCGGGCTATGTCGCCCAAATGTGGATGGGGCCAGATGCGGTTGGTTTCAACACCTCCTTTCCCAACGCCGTTGGCGCGGGCGGTGACTTTGCTATCAAACAAGCCTTTGTGGATCTCCATGCGCCGCTTGGCAACGGGCTTGACATCAAACTCGGCCATTTCAATTACATCGGCGGCTATGAAGTGCCCGATGCCGGCGATAATCCGAACTACAGCCGGTCTTTTGCGTGGACGATGGAGCCCGCCAGTCACACCGGCTTATTGCTAACCTACAAAGTCAACGACGCGTTGAGCCTGATGGCCGGCGTAGCCAATACTTATAACAACGGCGTGAACTGGCGCGGGATGCGGGCCGGTGCGGCTGCTCCGTCTCAAACCGAAAAGACTTACATGGGGATGTTCATGCTCACCGCGCCCGAGAGTTGGGGGTGGCTCAAAGGCGCCACATTAGCCAGCACGATTGTTAACGGTCTGAACAATGCTTCCGGCAGCGGCGGGAGCGTTTTGAGCGCGGGGCATATCACCTGTTGGCAAATCGGTGGAACGGTGCCAACGCCCGTCAAAGGATTGAGCTTCGGTGCTTCCTACGATTACATGGACGGCGCCCCTCTGGCGTTCGCGGCGGCACAGAACAAATCCGCATACGTGAATGCGGCGACGTTTTACGCAATGTATCAGGCCACGGAGAAGCTTAAATTGAACGCCCGCGCCGAATACACCAAAACCACGAGCGGTTTCTGGTACGCACCGACGGCGACCAGCGATAGAGCGGAGTTGTGCGGCCTCACCGGAACTATTGATTACTCACTTTGGAAAAACGTGGTCAGCCGACTTGAAGCGCGTTGGGACCACAGCCTGACCGGGGATAAGCCGTATGGCGGAACTCTTGCCGCACCCGGCGGTTACAAAGATGCCGTGACCCTCGTCGCCAACATCATCTACAAGTTCTAGGTCTGGCTGGTTCTCTCCTGAGCCCCTTCCGAGAATTCGGAAGGGGCTTTTTGTTTTCCAAAGGAAAATCGGTTTTGTGTCGGCACCCCGAGTAACTTGCAGCGACTGGGACAATGCGACGGTCGCATAGTTGACAAATACCCTCAGCCTTGGCAGTTTGGCACTGGAAACCAGTTATGACGTGTCTGCAAAAAACAAAACTGACGCCCGCCATTCGCGCCTGCGCGATGACAACGCTGGTTGTTTGGCTTGGCGCGTTGGTGCTTTGTTCCACTGATTGTTTCTTTGGGGACTCTCATTGCCAGCCAAGTCATCACGACGAACAAACGGCTGCCTCGCACCACGACCACGACCAAGCGCCCGATTCCGATAACCACTCTGGCCACGATGATTCAGTCTGCGATTCTCTAAAAACGCTTGTCCCCACAGCGAACCACAATGCCCTTTTCAAACCCGATTTTGGTTTCTGCATTTTAGGTTTTGTCTCGCCGTCGCACGCGTTGATGGTTGCTCAAATTAAAACGCCTGTTTCCCGCCAACCGCCAGACCGCGATTGGGTGTTCAGGCCCGAAGTGTTTCTTGGCCCGGCGTTCCGCAGTCTCGCTCCGCCGGTTCTTCTTTAAGCGAAGTCAATAGCGCGTCCGTGCGCTCTTGATTCGCTTCTCCCGTTCGTTCCGTGCCACGTCACGGAAATTTTCCGTCCACCAATAAAACGATTTTGTCCGAAGCCGATTGAAAAACAAATTATGTCGAAACTATTGCCACTTTGCGTCCTGCTGTTGAGCGGTCTGAGCGCGTTTGCCGAGCCGCTAACAACCAACCTCACGCCTGAAATTGCCGTGGCAACGGCGCTGGCCGACAACCGCGACGTCATTGCTGCACGCTTTGCCATCCGGCAGGCGGAAGGGCGGCTCAAGCAGGCCGGGGGGCTATGGCCCAACCCGGAATGGGAAACCAGGCACGGCTCGGACGCGGCTTTCGCCAACGAAGGTGAATACGATTTTTCCACGGGTTTCAAACAACGCTTCCCCATCACCGGACGATTGACGAAAGCCAAAGCTGTCGCGCGCGTGGATGTAGCGATGGCGATGGCCGAGGTGCGCAATCAGGAACGATTACTCGCAGGCGAAGTGTTGAGCCTCTGTCGCGGACTGCTCGTCACGGAAGCAAAGCTCAAAGCAAATCAAGAAATTCAGAGCACCATTCAAAAACTCGTCGAGGTTTCAGAAAAGCGGTTGAAAGTGGCGGAAGTTTCCGCCGCCGATGTGAACCTGGCGAAATTGGAATTGCAAAAACTGACCCTGGCGCAAGCCGCGCTTCTCAATCAACAGGAAATCGCGACGACCGCACTTAATCAATTGCTCGGACGCGAGCCGAAGACCTCGTTGCAGATGTCTGGCGCGCTCGAGGCCGAGTTTGATACCAATACAGTCGCAGACATTTCGCGCCAAATCCTGGCCCGTCGGCCCGACCGCCAGTTGGCGGCCCTTGGCATAGACCGCGCGGGAGCGGAAATCAAACTTGCTCGCGCGGAGAAGTGGGAGGACTGGACGGTGGGTTTCGATTACAGCCACACGGTGGACAAGTTCGTCGCTCCTGTAGGGACAAAGCCTGACAACTTCCTGGGCGTTGGTGTTTCGATTCCACTGCCCCTTTGGAATCGCAATCAAGGACGAATCAGCGAAGCGCAGGCCACGCAGCAACGGGCCGAAGCCGAATTGAAGGCGCTGGATTTGCGCATTGCTGCGGAGACGCAAACGGCGGAAAACCAAATGCGCCGCCTGCTCGGCATCCTTCGTCAATATCGCGAGGACTCCATCAAACTCGCAGAGACAAATGTTTCCCTGCTGCAAAAAGGCTACGCGGATGGCCTCGTCAGTATCACGGCGGTAATACAGGCGCAGCAGCAGTTCAGCGATCTCCATCTCAATTATCTGGAGGCGTTGGCTGAATTCGAGCGCGCCCTGTCGGACTGGCAGACCGCAACCGTCTCCGTTCCGCTACATCAAATTGAAAAATAATTTCCACACTTTATGAAACTGAAAACAACCCATTGCGTTTGGCTGGCAGTCCTGCTCGTCGCAGCCATTTCACCACAAAAACTATTTGGCCACGGCAAACAAATCGAAGCAGGTGGTGGAGGCGGAGGGCCGGTCACATTGACCAAGGCGCAGCAAGAGTCCATCGGCCTGCAAACCGACAAGGCGGACTTCCACTCCATTGACACCATTTTACTTCTGAACGGCAGCGTGAAGATTGATCCCGACCGCCACGCCCACGTCACCACGCGCATTTCGGGTCGTGTCGAACAATTGTTCGCGCGCGTCGGCGACCGCGTCGAGAAGGGTCAGAAGCTGGCCGCGATCCAATCCCGCCAACTCGGCGAACCGCCACCAACGGTTGAAGTAATCGCGCCGGTCAGCGGCGTGGTCAACGAGCGCGGCGTCAGCTTGGGCGATGCAATCGAGCCGAACACGGAACTTTTTCACATCGTGGACCTCTCGAAGGTCATCGTGATAGCGCAGGTCTATGAAGAAGACGCGGCGAAAGTGAAGCGAGAACAGACCGCGCGAATTGCGGCGTTGAGCTATCCGACAAACGAATCCACCGGCACAATTACATTCGTCGGTCTGGAACTTGACCCGGAGCGGCGCACGTTGCCCGTCTGGTTCGCGGTGGACAATCCCGACGGCAAATTGCGCGCTGATATGTTCGTCAAGGCCGCTGTGGTGCTCGCCACAAATTCCGACGTGCTCACCGTTCCGAAATCCGCCGTGATGTCGGATGGAGGCGAGAAATTCGTATTCGTGCGCACCGGCGACACATTCAACCGTGTGGATGTCCAGACCGGCGCGGAGGATGACCGCAACGTGGAAATCAAAGATGGCCTTGTGCCCGGCGACGAAGTGGTCGTGCAAGGGCAGCGTGAAATTTTCACCGCTTGGCTGACCGGCGGAAAGAAGCCGGCCGCTGACAAGGATTGAAACGCGACCAAAGCGAAATCGTATGTTCAACAAACTGATTCATTGGTCGCTGAACAACCGGCTGCTTGTTGTGGTTGGGTTGGTGGTGTTTCTCGTGGCCTCGACTTACACGACGTTGCACATGCCGGTGGACGTGTTCCCCGAGTTCGCGCCACCGCAAGTCGTCATCCAGACCGAATCGCCCGGACTTGCGCCGGAAGATGTTGAATCGCTGATTACGTTTCCAACGGAGAGCGCCGTCAACGGAACTCCCGGCGTGGATAAGGTTCGCTCGCAATCTTCGGTCGGACTTTCGACCGTCGTCATTGTTTTCAAGTGGGGCACGGACGTGTATGTGGCGCGGCAGTTGGTGAACGAGCGCATCCAGTCGGTGCGTGACCGTTTTCCAGCAGGCACGCAAGCGCCGGTGATGTTACCCATCACATCAGCAGTCGGCTGGATGATTAAATACAGCCTCGAAAGCGACACGCGTTCGCCGATGGATTTGCGCACGATTTCCGACTGGCAAATCCGACCGCGCGTTCTTGCACTCAGCGGCGTCGCCTCGGTCGTGAGCATCGGCGGTGAGGTGAAACAGTATCAGGTGTTGCTCAATCCTGACCGCATGAGTGCCTATCATGTCAGCGTGGCCGAAGTGCGCGAGGCGCTGGCAAAAGCCAACGTCAACGTCCCTGGCGCGTTCCTGCAATCGCCCGGTCAGGAATACATCGTCACCGGCACGGCGCGTATTCAATCACTCGATGACGTGCGTGACACAATCATCAAGTTCGTCAAAGACACACCGATTTTTGTCCGCAACGTGGCCGAAGTGAAATTCGGCGGCGAAATTAAACGCGGCGATGGCGCGCTCAACCTCAAGAACGCCGTCATCGGCACAATCTCGAAAGCCTACGGCGCGGACACGCTCGCCACGACCTACAAGGCGGAGGCAGCGTTGCGCGACATTCAGAAGCAGTTGCCGTCGGACGTGAAAATGAATATGCAGGTTTTCCGTCAGGCGGACTTCATCGAAGGCTCGATTCGCAATCTCAAGTATGCGCTCCTCGAAGGTGGTATCATCGTTACCTTGGTTCTGTTCGTCTTCCTCATGAATTTTCGCGCGTCGTTCATCAGTTTTCTCTCCATGCCCGCGTCGCTCCTGGCGGGCGTGATGATTCTGAAATGGTTCGGCGTCAGTCTCAACTCCATGACCATCGGCGGTCTTGCCATCGCCATCGGCGAGGTCGTGGACGACGCCATCATCGGCGTGGAAAATTGTTTTCGCCGCCTGCGTCTCAACCGCGAATCGTCAAATCCAAAGCCCGCGCTCGACGTGGTGTTTGAGGCTACTGCGGAAATCCGAAACTCGGTTGTCTATGCGACTTACATCGTCGCGATTGTGTTCCTGCCGATCTTCTTTTTAGGTGGGCTGGAAGGCCGCATCTTCACGCCGCTGGGCATCGCCTATCTCGGTTCGCTTATGTGCTCGCTCATTGTCGCGGTCACGGTTACGCCCGCGCTCTTTTACATCATGCTGGGCAACACGAAGAAAGAATTGCGCGAAAGCTTCGTCGCACACTGGCTGAAAAAATACTACGAACGATTGCTGCACTTCACCTTGCGGCACGTCTGGCCTGTCGTCATTGCGGCGTTGATTCTCGTCGGCGTGGCCGTGGCGTTGATTCCGTTCTTCGGGCGTTCGTTCCTGCCGGAGTTTCACGAGGGCAATTTCATCGTCGTGCAAAGCACGTTGCCGGGCACTTCGCTCGACGAATCCATGCGGCTCGGTCAACTCGTGCGGCAGAAACTCCTCAGCTATCCGCAGGTCGTTTCCATCACGCAACGCGCGGGCCGCAGCGAACTCGACGAAGATGCCCAGCCGCCGAACTTCAGCGAGTTCGACGTGCAACTCGACTATGACCGCGACAAAAAAATGCCGCCCGATGAATTGTTGCGCCGCATCCGCGCCGACCTGGCGGAAATTCCCGGCGCAATCTACAACGTCGGCCAGTTCATCTCTCACCGGATGGACGAAGTGCTGTCGGGTGTCCGCGCGCAGGTTGCCATCAAGATTTACGGCGACGATCTGAACGTGCTGCGGCAACAGGGACAGAACATTTTGAAGATCATGCAGAGTGTCAAGGGGGTTGAGGATTTAATGCTGGAACAGCAGATCAACGTCCCGCAACTCATCGTTCACGTGGACCGCGAGAAGGCGAGCCGCTACGGAATCAAACCGGGCGAACTGGCCGAGACGGTCGAGACCTTGCTCAATGGCGCAACGGTCTCGCAAGTGCTCGAAGGCCGGAAATCGTTCGACCTGTTCATTCGCTTGCAGGACTCCGCGCGCAACGATGCCAAAGCCATCCGCAACATTCTCGTGGATGCGCCCGCGCTCGCGAAAGATGGGGATGCGAAAATTCCATTGCGCCAGGTCGCGCAAGTCGAGTTTGAGGGGAAGCCTTATTTCATCAATCGCGAGGACGTGCAGCGGCGCATCGTTGTTTCGTGCAACGTCGCCGGACGCGACCTCAATAGCCTGATTGCCGAGGCGCAAAAGAAAATCAGCGAGCAGGTCACGCCAAAACTGCCAAGCGGGTATTTCATCCAATACGGCGGCCAGTTCGAGAGCCAGCAGGAGGCGCAACGCATTTTGATTCTGTTCGGCATTGGCGCGGTGGTCGGCATTTTCCTGATGCTGTATCAAGCCTTTAAGACGGCGCGCGAGGCGTTGCTCGTGATGCTGAACCTGCCGTTGGCGCTGATCGGCGGCGTCATCGCGATTTATTTCACGGGACGCGACTTGAACGTGCCCGCAATGATCGGCTTCATCAGCCTGTTCGGCATCGCTTCGCGCAACGGCGTAATCCTTGTCAGCCACTACAATCAACTTCGCGCCGAAGGACAATCCTTGTACGACACGGTTGTCCACGGCTCGCTGGACCGGCTCAATCCCGTGTTGATGACCGCCGCGACCGCCGCGCTGGGCCTTGTGCCGTTGCTTTGGGGCAGTCCGACCGGCAAGGAATTGGAACGCCCGCTGGCGCACGTCATTTTGGGTGGCCTGTTCACGTCAACTTTTCTGAACATGGTCCTGATCCCGACCTTGTATAACAAGATTGAGGAAATTCGTGAACGCCGCCGGGTCAAAAAGTCCGGCGGGCAAAAACAATCTGAAGCAGGAGAGGGAACGGTTGACTCTCCGGCTTCAAAAGACAACAGCAAACAAAAACCAACCGATTAACCAAAACCAAAAAAGAAACGTATGAAAACAACTGTATTGATCACGTCCCTGCTGGCCGTCGCAGTCAGCGTCTGGCTCGTGCCATCCGCTTTGGCGGCGGAGAAAGAACATGAACACGAAGGTGGCAAAATGAAAATTCCCGACACTGCTGCGGGTATTCTCAAAGAAGTAAAAGAGCACGAGGAGGAGCTCGGAAAAATCATCACCGACAAGAAGCTCAACAAAGTGCATGAAGTCGCCTTTGAAATTCGCGACCTCGTCAATGCCCTGCCGAATAAGTCAAAAGACCTCCCCGCCGACAAGTTGAGCAAGGTGAAAGCGAACGCCAAGTTCGTCGCTTCGCTGGCAGACCGGCTCGACAAATCAGGCGACGCCAACGACCAGGCGGGAACTGAGACGAACTTCAAAAAGCTCCAAGACCTTTTGAAACAAATCCGGGCACTTTATCCGGACAGTGCTTCCAAATCGTCTGCCGCAGCAACGGTCCAATACACTTGCAAGATGGACAAGGAGGTGGTTCAGGACAGGCCCGGCAATTGCCCCAAGTGCGACATGAAGCTGATAGCAAAAAGTTGATGCCTACGCATTTACGTGGCTGTATCCGGCGGGGGCTGGCGCATGGTAGCGCGCCAGCCCCCCTTCCGGCAAAACCGGAAGGGGTTTTTGCTTTAGAAATTAAGCAATCGTCGCGGGTTTTTTCTCACGTTGCACGTCCAATTGATATGCTCTGATGGTTTGCCAAGACTTAAAAACGGTAATGTCTGATTTGGCCGCAGGATTGAGTTGAAGCGGGGCTCAAGTCAACTCCGTCTGCTTTTCCGGCCTGGCTTCGCGTTGCGCTTTGGCCAAGGGATTAACTTGCGGCGATACGTTTCCCGTTGATGCTTTCATGGCCACGGGTTGGTCCGTACGCGCGGCCACCGCGCCAACTCATGGATTGACTTTGATGGAACGGCTTCCTAAACGGAGCGCCTCCAAGTAGCGGGAGAGCAATTCCTCCTGGACGGGACGAAGCCGGGCTTTCTTGCTCATCTTTGTCATCCATTCGCGCCACTCATCACCGGCATAGTCGGCCGGATCGTAAAATTTATGACAGCGTGCGCACTTGGCCCCATAGAGTTTTCTGGCGCCGGCTATTTCCTCGTTCGAAAGCCCCGCTGCTCGACCGCGATCATCGGCTTCAGGCGGCAGAGCCGCAGCGGCTCGACGGCCAACCGGTGCGGAGCTTTGGCACCCGGCAAGTCCGATGACGCAGAGGACGAGAAGGTCTGCAAGCCGCAAGCGCATTAGAAACTGATCCCGAAGAGCAGGCGAACATTGACACGCTCATGGCCTTCAAGCTCCAGGTAGCTATTGCCGTCCGGGTCGGTGCCAAAGTTCGCACCGTAAATTTGTGGCAGAATGGTCAGCGCTGCCCACCATTTCTCCTGACGATAACTGACAACCGGGCCGACAAACAACGCTGTATTCTCCCACTTGTGGTACTCTGGAAGCTCGTTGTGGTCCCGCAACTCCAAGCCTATCGACCACCGTTTGTTCAAGTCGTAAGCGACACCGAGAGTGGCTTCCAGTTCACCTTCGGTTTTGTGAAAATTGTCTTCCCATTCCGTGGCGTGAGTGAGGTTGAATGCCCATTTCCAGTCACCATGCCGCTGGCCCACAATAATCTTCTGCTCCAGTTCCGCTTCTTCGCCGGAGAAGCGTGGTTCCAGATACAGTGTCAACCCGACGGTGTGTTCGGCAGGATTGAGCACCATGTAACGGTTTTCAATGGAGACGCCTTTGAAGTCGAACTTTGAAACGTCGGTTGCCGGGCTGGTGCTGACGTCACGGTAACTTTCGGCGGCGGTGTTGAGATAAAGGGAAACGCTATAGTTGTCCGTCACGCCGTATTCCAGTTCCTCCCGTAATTCCCAAAAGTTGAAGTTCTGCTGTTTCACGGTGCCGCCCGTGGTGCGCTGCGTGCGCAAGGTGACCCATTGCTCAAATTCCATGGCGCCTTCCGGAAGGGTTTCGGGTTCGTAGGTGTAGGTGAAGCGCCGTTCGTCTGCGCGAGCGCCCATCACGCACATGACAGCGACCAACAGTTCAATGGACAGTTTGCTTCGTATTTTCATATTCGATTTGAATCACTGTTTGTTAGGAGTTGACGCATGCAGAAGTCCCCAGTCCGCAACGCGCAGGAGGAACAATGCAGCCCCAATAATGCACCAAGCCGACCGAATGGCTTGAACGGTGGGCGACGTTGCCGCACTTTTTGAATTCTTCATGCCGAAAAACTCTGACATGAAGACGTGCTGACCGCTAACGGCGGCTTGTCATTTATTGACGGCTGCTTGCGGAGGAATGAACAACGGGGAAAGCAAAGGCCGGGGAATCATCTCTTACGTCTCGCCAATCGCTGCGACGGTGTGGTGAGCGGGAACAAACCGGGGCAGCAGCCAAACGTTTCATGAAACACCGCGCTGAAATGACTCAGGCTGGAGTAGCCCACTTCGAGCGCCACCTCGGTCACGTTGTGTTCGCGCGACCGCAGCCAGTCAGCCGCCTTATCCATGCGCAACTGCCGCAAGTATTGCGTGATGGTCTGGCCTGTGTGGTTGGAAAAAATGCGGCTCAGATAAAAATGGCTGCAGCCGATCTTCTTCCCCAATTCCTCCAGTGTCGGCGGCTCGGCGAGATTCTGTTTCAGCAAAAAGATGACCTGTTCAACGCGTTCCTGAGCGAGCCGCTTTTGCCGCGTGCAGAACATTTCCCTCTCCGGCGGCGGCTGGAGCAGAAACGTCACCGCCAGTTCCAACGCCTTGCACTGATACCAGAGCGGCTGCGCAGCGGCATAAACCGGCGGCTGTCGCAAAGCCGAGATGAGGTACTGCTGGCTGGCCGTGAGCCGAACGGTATTTCCCGACACCAACTGGCACGGACAATTCTCCACCGCCGCGCGGACAATCGGATGCAGCATGGCTTCGGTTCCTGCCAGATGCTTTGCCAGAAACGGGCACGAAAACTCCACCGTGAGAAACTGATGTTGCTGGTTCGCGGATCGCCTGGCTGTGAGTGGTTCGTCCTTGCGATGATAAAATCCCGCCGTGCCCGGCGCGAACTCCGCTCGCGCTACTGGCCCCTCCACAAACCCGTGGCCGTCCAGATTCAGACAAAGCTCAACGGAGCCGGGATGAAAACTCGCCGCCCAATCGAATTCGCGTTTCGCAAAAAAATCATGCCACTCGATGCTGAAGCCTGTGCCGCGAAAGCTGCCGAACAACGGCTGCCAGCCACCGCCCGTATCACGCCACGCCTCGGCTTCGGTGAAAGGCGCGGCGGGCAGGCGTTGAGTTTTGGAGACAAGATTCGCCATTCTTGTCCATTGCATGAACAACAGACGTTTGATTTTCAACGACCAGCACTATCTTGGCAAGCCTTTCTGCGGGCGAATGTGATTGATTTTTCACGTGGCTGTTGATACCATGCGGAGGTGCACATCCGACACTTTCACTTTCATTTTCCCCGGCACAAGACGGGTCGGCAGCGGCAGGACATGCGCACGCTTTTCTACACCGTGCTCTTTGCTTTGGGCCTGAGCGCGCTGGTGGCCTTGGTGATCTATTTTCTAGGTTGAGGGAACCACGCCTACGTGAAATCAGTGGCTTACTAAAGTCTTCCCGAAACAGCATCACGAATGGCTGCGGCAATTGCTGAATCGTCACCGTCCGAGACGTGTCGCTCTCTCTGCTCGTCAACGACATACTCCGCTGGTGTACCTCGCAAGATCGTCTGCTTGACGAGCAGCTTGCCTGCGAGCCGAAACACTCTTGCACCATACTTCGGTTGGTTGGGTTGCGTCTTTTTCGATTGAGAGGGCATAAAATTGTGGTCAGTGTAACAGACCAAGATTAAGCCAAGCTGGGCCAGTGAAGCAAGCACTAACCCCCATATTTCAGGCGATGTAAGACCAAATTTCAAAGCGTCAAGCAATTCGGCCCTCTGCTGGAACAGGATTAAAACTAATTGGAGAATAACCTTGGTGGAAGCGGCGACTTAAGTTAAAACAGAGCAGTCGAAAACTATGTAATACAAAACAACAATCCATTTTGCGTAGCTTTGGCTACGGGCTCATCAGAAAACCGCGAATTTTCAAGAGTCAACAGACCTGTCAAGCGCGCGCCAATCGGGCGCGGCTTGGCGCGCTCTGTTGACGGGCGCTTCGCGGTGCCTCTGATGGGGGTGCGTTAGGTTCGCGCCCCTTCTGTTCCGTGACGAGTGCTCCGCTGGAAAGGAATCTATGAAGAACATCAAATCCGGAGTGCTCATTGCCACAATCATCTCACTGGCGGGTTCGCTGTACGGCCAGGGGAATCCATTTCAAATTTACAGCCCTACAGTCACCGAGGAGCGTGCCACCAGGTTAAGCTGGGAGAGTGAATCAAACACAGTTTACCGGATTGAGTATGCCGCTGAACTTGTGGACACAAATACCGGGCTTACCGCATGGCAGACGCTCTACGATTTTTATGCCTCTCATGGAACAAACACTTTCTGGCTGGATACGGGAAATTATCTCCTTGAGCCACCCATTTTACATCCCAAGAATGTACCCATGCGCTTTTATCGGGTTGTAAATGAAGGGACAAATGCAGGCCCTGCGCCAACGGTTACGATCACGTCTCCGACCAATAGCTCTACTGTATTTGGAGACTTAACCGTAATTGTTTCCGCGAGCACTGACCAAGCCACAATTTCAACAAAACTTTACGTGGATGGCGAAGAAATGCCCGCACCGAATGACAGCACGAATTACGTGAATAATTCAACGAACTATTTGATAGACACATACGTTATCAACACATGCGAGTGGCCGAACGCTTCTCACACTTTGTTCGCGGTAGCCGAGTGCGCCTCCGGATTTCCTTGGCCAACGGATGCTGCCGAAGTTGTATTTGGCCGAGCCGTTTCCGCTTTTGTTCCGGTTACCTTTGACAATCTCATAACAAAGTACTCCTTCTCCGAGGCATTTTTTAACCCTGATGTGGGCCAAACGCAGCAAGTAAGCGCCGTCTTTACCGCAAATGTGGATTGGACTCTTGAAATTCAAAATGATTCGACCAATTCTGTGCGGACAGTTACTGGTAGTGGCACCTCAATGCAATTCGATTGGGATGGAAAGGGCGATGGCGGCACGAATTTGCCAGCCGGCGTTTATACTTATTTGCTCTCGGCAGAAACCAACGGCCAATCGTTCTCATCTTATTCGGGCCAAGGTTCCGGTGACAGCCTATCCGGTGCGTCTGCCGACCTCGGCGATTCCACGGAACTGTTAGCTATGCCAGCAGATGGTTCAGGGTCTGCCGTGCCGCTGATTATTTATCCTCCGGGGATTGACACAAACAATCTGATAATCTTTGAAGGTTCAATGCTGGATTATCAGGCTGACAGCATCTTGTTGTCAGCCGCTGGATCCGACATTGCGTTGGATAGTGGCGGCGCGGCTGCCGCTGCTGCTGGACCATCTCAATCGACTCGTGCCCCTGTTCGACTGCCGACCAATCCGGTGAACAAAATTGTCGGCAATTTCGGCCTGGCTTATCAAGACTACTGGCCGAATGGGATTTCACTCCAAGCGCCCCCAAATGGCCTCGGCCTTGGCCAGCGCATTCAATTGGAGAATACTTCAGGAAGTACGACCCACAATTATCGCGATCTCGCAAATAATAGTGAAAACGACAGGTTTATCAAAACGATGAAAAGGGGCGCTTGGTCGTCGGGTTTCGTGAAGAAAAATTATGACTTGCGAGGCTCCGATTTGCGCAAAGCCTCGCTTGGGGGTACAAACATATTCAATACTAATGGAGTCAGCCTGGGAATGCTTTACCTACACGGTTCATTCGGCACGTCTCAAGACTTTGATCAGGCGTCGGGCGCGAACGGGGCGATGCAGATATATTTTGCGATTGATGGTCGTCCGAATGCGAGCCCCTCTTGGGTTCGGATGTCCGAGATGGATTTCGGGAGCGCCGGCACGAACGGACTCAAATGGATGGCCCTTATGGCCTGTAACAGTCTTCGTGAAGATAATTGGAACAGCATTCAGAACATAGGCGGCTGGACGCCGTTCAACAGCAATCTTCACCTGTTGTTGGGAACTGATTCCGTTGCGGATGCTGGGGGAACAGTATTCTGGGCCAAATTCATGCTCGGTCTCGATAACAATCCCAAGGAAACCATCATGGCGGCTTGGTATGATTCCGGAAAGTCACAGGCGCAACCTGGCCCGCTCAAGTTCGCTGTTGCTGGCTACGTCGACGTCAAACAGGACATGCTGACCGGAACAAACAGCTTTACCCCGCAGGGTAGCATTTTCTACGAAACTCAAATCGTTAAGCAATGAAAGGGATTTCCGTCCTCATTGTGGTTCTGACGGCCTATCTGACCTGTTTTGGACAAAATGCACCGCTCGAACAATTGGGGCGTCCGTTTTTCCAAACCAATATCAACTTGATTTGGAACGCACCGACCAACCATCTGCCACGCGCGTTATGGGTTTATCGAGCATTGCCGTCGGAGGTATCTCCGGCGGTAATCTCAAACCTGCTGGCCCTGGGTTCGTTCACAACCCGAGACCGCAAGAAAGTTCCCGGTTATCCGCACACCATCTCATACGCCGATCCAAGTGGGAAAAGGACGCTATGGATCGTTCCTGAGTGGAGTGATATTCGCTACAGGGATTCCGATGCGGATGACATGAAAATTGCCGAAGGCGTGCCAGATAAGCAGCAAGCGTTTGAACTGGCAACCAACTATTTGTCGAAACTGGGAATTGAACACAGTCAACTGGGCAGAAAACCTGACAGTTTTGAACTCCGACCGTACTTCAATGAGGGGAAAGCAATGTTGTACCACCATAAAGGAGAGCCAGCATACGCCACCAATCTACATATGCGCGGAGTAGTCTTGATGCGTGCACTTGACGGCGTTGAATTTTATGGAGGCAGCGCTCGGGGTGGTTGCACCATTGAGTTCGGCCATCACTCTAGAATTTGCCAAATCGATGTCGCTTGGAGAAAATTTAAGCGTGACAAGCTCTATGCTGTAGCTGAACCGGAGAAACTTTTGAAATGGATTCGCACAGGTACAGCGGTCTGGCAAAGTTCGCCGGAATGGCGGAGTCCTGACTGGTCTTCAGCCAGGAAAATGACAATCACAAAAGTAACTCCGTTTTATTACGGCGAAGCTCGTAGCGAGTTCGATAAGCCACAGAATCGGATCGATCCTTTCGCACAACTGGAAGCCACACTGGATACTGGTAAAACAAATTTCCCCATCCTAGTGAATTGCCCCATCCTTGAGGAGAAGCCGCTTCGTTAACATTCTTGTCAGCACGTCGCTGGCCTTTGTCCCAAAAACGCATCCGGTACTCGCGCGTCTCTACGTCTCGACACAAAAAAAGCGGCCGCCGTTTTCGAAGGCCGCTGTGAGTTTGCTTGATCCTTCGCATTACGCACCGCCACCGGCTTTTTGGACGGGACTACAATCGCCGTTGGCCGTGCCTGATGTTCTGGCCGAATTGGTTAGATTAAGGCTCAATTCACGGTTTTTGACCGAGAATTGGCGTTTTTCGACTCCTAAAGCCTGTTTTTCGATCTGCGAACTGATTCCGCCATCAGCGGAATGAGTTTTCCCACCAACGAAACCAGTTTGGCGACGAGCGCACCGAGTTTTCCTGCCAGCAAAGTCATTCGGCCGACAACGAACTCACTTTTCCAGTCAACAAAGTCAGTTCGCCGACCGCGCATTGAGTTTGCCGACGAACAAAGTCTGTTTGCTCACCAGCAAACCGGGTTCGCCAATCGGCAAACGGGTTTGTCGCTCAACGACCCGGCTTTGTCACTCCACAAGGCGATTTTGTCAGGACATTTTTTCACTTCCTAAGTCCGCATTCCCTTTTGTGAAATGAGAAAAACAACCGCTTGCATTCCCTTGCTTGCAACGTAAATTGAATCGTTCAGCTTATTAACAGTCAACCAGAGAGGTCTTTGCTTATGGCCAAAATAAAATTGAATCTCGGTAAACTTTCCGTCGTACAAAGGATTGAATTTGCCCAGCAGGTCATTGACGCCATGGGCGCCAGTCCGCATTTCCCCGCACCAAACCCAACGTTGGCCGACCTCCAAACCTTGGTGGACACGGCAACGACCGCAAAAAACGACGCCCTGGCCGCGCAACAAAATGCCCAAATGAAAACTACCGAGCGCAACATGGCAGTGGATGCCTTGGTGGCCGGTCTGAACGCTGAAGCGGCTTATGTGGAGAGCGCCAGTGGCGGCGACACGGCCAAGATTCAAAGCGCGGCCATGGATGTTCGCGCCACGGGCGCGCCCATGGGGCCGGTGGCTCAACCACAGAATTGCGCTGCTACCGCTGGCGACAACGACGGCGAATTGGATGCAACTTGGGACAGTGTGCGCGGAGCCAAGAGTTACGAAGTTCAAACCAGCCCCGAGCCGATGACGGCCACGAGTTGGGTGCATCGCACCAGCGTTACCGCGTCGAGTGTCAAGTTGAGTGGTTTGCCTTCGGCGACTCGCTGTTGGGTTCGCGTGCGGGCAATTGGGGCTGCCGGGCCGGGGCCGTGGAGCGATCCCGCCACCAAAACGGTGCCTTGAGTAGGTGAAGTGCGCGCTGTGATCGACAACACAGGAAGTCGTTTTTTACCTCCTTTCCGGTCGCGCATTTGCCATATATTCCAACATGGCATCCGGAGATACAGGCCACGGATTTAACATCTGGGGCGAGGACCATGCGGTCTATGGCCCGGTGGAATTGCCGCTATTGGTCGATTGGGTGAAGGAACAACGCGTCACGGCGGACACCTGGATTTTTCCCGAAGACGACAATACCTGGCGCAAAGCTGCGCAGTTGCCGGAACTGCAAATGTTCTTCCGCGCTCAAGCCTTGCCGAGTGCTCCCGACGCGCCTCCCACCAATAATCTGACCGTCTGTGGCATCAAGCCGGGATCACTGCGGCGCATGAAGATTCTGGCCGACCTCGACGAGCCACAACTCGAGCGCTTCGTTCAATTCATGGAAGTGCATCAACTCCGTCAGTGGGCGGAGATCGTGAAACAGGGCGACAACGGCGACGCCATGTATCTCATTCTCGATGGTGAACTCCGGGTCCGCATGATGATCGGCGGCAAGGAAACTATTTTGACCACCCTGAGTATCGGCGAGTTCTTTGGAGAAATCTCCTTGTTCGACCATGGCCCGCGTTCGGCAGACGTGATCGCCAACAAGGACAGCACGCTGCTGAAAATCTCAGGCGACGCCTTTGAAAAGCTCATCCGCGAAGCGCCGGAGTTGGCTGCTCCATTTCTGTTTGCCATCGGCAAAACTCTCGCCGCCCGCATCCGCGCTGACAACAAACGCTTCGGCGATTCCCTCGCCTTCGCCCGTGCCGCCGGACACTAATCTGTCTCAATCGCCGAAAAGCTTTTTGAGCTGCTGACGAGCGGCATCCTCGCGCGGGTTTTGCTCAATCTTGGCCACCCACTTCCGCCGCACGAAATCAAAATACTCGCAGAAATTGCCCACGTGTTTTTCCGCCACTGGCTCCGCCCGGCGGTCACGGCATTGCTGCGCCGCGCGCACATCGTAACTGACGCAATTCAAACAGACCCGTAAATCCGCGCCGCAACGATGACAACTCTCGCTGCGTCCCGGCAAACCGGCCAGCGTCCATTCCCAACCACATCGGTGACAATGCCGTGTCATGCCGCGATTCTAATTTCGCCCCGTTGATTTGCCAGTGAAGAATGGCGGTTGGGAGGCTGCGGTCACTGGGAAATTCAATTGTCTTTTGGGCCGCGCTGGATTAAATCCTTCCACGTTTCCGGCATGAAACCCTGATAAAACCATGATTCACACGCCCAATCGTCGCATCGCGGCAGTCGCCCTGCTGGTGCTGCTGTTCGATCAGTTGACCAAACTGGCGGTGCTGAAATACCTCGGCTACGCGCAGGAGCGGGTGATCGTGCCGGGCTTCTTCAAGTTCGTCCACTGGGGCAACACGGGCTCGGCGTTCAGCATGTTTCCGGGCAACAACGAACTTTTGGCCGTGGTCGCGCTGGTTGCCTTGTTGGTGTTGTTTCTCAGCCGCCATCATTTTGATTCACGCACGCCATTGGGCCAGCTTTCGATGGGACTGATCTTCGGCGGCATCGTGGGCAATCTGATTGACCGCCTCCATCCGGCGCGACAACACGTCATTGACTTTATTTATTTTTATCTGCAACGGCGCGGTGGCGGTGAAGTCGGTTTCCCAGCGTTCAATGTGGCCGACAGCGCCATCTGCATTGGCGTGGGCCTCATCTTCTTTCTTTCGTGGAAAAGCGAATCCCCGTCCCGCCAGACGGTGGAACCGCCGACTTGAAGTGAAGGCGACTCCTCGATCGTTGAATTGCTCCAACGACCATGCTTCAACGCCTCAATGCCTCCGCGGGTCAAACGCCACTACCCATGTCGCCTCGTACTGAAATCATCACCGTGGAAAAATCTTTGCCTGCCGGGCGGCTCGATACGTTTATGCGTGCGCAATTTCCGGCGGTGTCCCGCGGCACGATCCAGCGGTTGATCGAGCAAGGCCACATTCGGGTCAACGGTCGCGCTGCCAAATCAACTCACCATCCGCACGCCGGCGAACTCATCGAAATTTACTGGCCGGAGGCGCGTCCTGCCGAAGCACGGCCCGAAGAAATTCCGCTCGACGTCTTGTTCGAGGACGCCGACCTGCTGGTGTTGAACAAACCACCCGGGCTGGTGGTGCACCCCGCGGCGGGGCACGAGGAGCACACGCTGGTCAACGCGCTGCTCCACCATTGCGCCGGGCAACTCAGCGGCATCGGCGGCGTGGCCCGGCCCGGCATTGTGCATCGCCTCGACAAGGAAACCAGCGGTTGCCTCGTGGTCGCCAAGAATGATGCCGCGCATCTGTCGCTGGCTGCGCAGTTCGCCAGCCGCAAGGTGAAGAAAATCTACCACGCCATTGTCTGCGGCGAAATTCAGCGCGACCAGGGCGAAATCCGCGTCGCCATCGCCCGCCATCCCACGCATCGCAAACGGATGGCCGCGACCGATGATCGCGGACGCGCGGCTTGGACGAGTTATCGCGTGCTTGAGCGTTTGAACACCGCCACACTCGTCGAAGCCCGCCTACACACCGGGCGGACTCATCAAATCCGCGTTCATTTTCAGCATCTCGGTTTTCCGCTGATCGGCGACACGACCTATGGCAATCGACAAAACAAGCGCTTGGAGGAGTTGACCGCTTACTGCGCGCCTCGCCAGATGTTGCACGCGCAAACGCTTTCCTTCATGCACCCGCGCACAAAGAAGAGGCTGACGTGTGAAGCTCCATGGCCCAAGGATTTTCAGGAGGCGCTACAAGTTTTGCGCGGCATTGACACTCCTTGACGACAGGAGCGGTCAGGGGTTCACCGGCAGCGCCTGGATTTCCAGGGTTTTGCTCCCGCCAATCAACGCTGTGCCGTTGATGCGGGAGTTGAGCAGCAGCGGCGGCAACTGATTCTGCAGAGGTAGTTGAAGCTGGCCGGTCGCGGTCGTGCTGACGTTTGTTTTGTAAGCATCGGCGTTGCTGACATTCGCCAGCAAATGTCCGCTGAAGACCACTCTCTGATTCAAACTGCGGTTCGTGCCCTCGACGCGGAAGAAATAATCCTGCTCCGCTTGAAGCTCAGATTTGACGCCGGTCTTGAACACATCCACCTTCGCCGCCATTTTGGCTTTCCGTTCCCGGTTGCTCGCAGTGGCTTTCCCGTCGGCGTCTTTCTGTTTCAAACTCGTGTCGGCGATTTGCAGAAATCCCGCATAGGTCGATCCATCCCGGTCAATCACGCGCACCTGGTTGCCGCCCTGCCCCGTGGAATCTGCCCATCGGGCGCTCTGCGAGGTGTCCCCACTGCTATTCCACGGGGCAAGTTCCATCTGGAAGGAAGTCAACACCACGTTTGCATTTGAAGATCGCGACGCCACGCCGCCCTTGGCGACCGGCACCACTTGCGCGAATCGTTGATTGACCGTCGCGCGGGAAAGCTCGTTGACACTTTTCTGTTCAAGTTCCGTGGCGGTATAGAATGCTTGTGCGGGCGGGGTGATCTTCGTGGCCGGCAGAGGTGACGGCGCTGAGGCGGGCGCGGGCGCGGTCAAACTTCTCGCGGCCAGTTGCTTCTTGGCGGACTCGCTTTCCGCGAGGACATCGGATGGCGTCAAGCTTGAATCAGTTCGTGGATTGTTGGCGTTCACGGCAACTCGCCCATCGGCGAGTGGCGGCGCAGCGGCAGGCGCAATCGTCTGCGTAGAGGATTCACCTCCTGAACCCGCCGGCTTTTTTCCCGGACCGACATCCCGGCCGCCGAGTCGCTCGACCAACGTCTTGTCCACCGCGGATTTCTCCAACTGCTGCGGTTCGTTGGAAGGCGCAGCCGCAAGGCTCAATGGTTGTTCCGCTGGCGGGGCGGCTAACGTCGGTTTGGGTGTCAAGATGTTGTCTGCAATTTGATCGGCCGATTGTACAACCGAAATTGTTTCGCCCAGTTCCAAAGATTTGGTCGTTTGATTCTGCGTCTGCCAGAGCATCCATGTCCCAACCAGCAGGACAGCGAACACAGAAACGCCCAACGCGATGCGTGGCCAAAGACCGGCGAACAATTGCGAAAGAAAACTGCCCTGGCGCGGTGAGCGCTTCGGAATTACCCGTGCCACCTCGGACTGAAGCATGTTGCGCGTGGCCGGATGCAGCTCTAACGGCGCACCCGCCTCCGTCCGACGCTTGTCGGCGTAGGCTTTAAGCTGCTTTTCGATGTTGCGTTCCGGTTCGGTTGCCATAGCGATCTAAAGGTTAGACGGGAAAGCGGCGGATTTCTCTTGCGAAAATGCCAATCGCACGATTTCCTCCAGTCGATCCAGGCATTTGCTCAGTCGCGAACTGACGGTCTTCAGGTTCAAACCCAACGTCTTGCCGATTTCCTCATAACTCAAATCGCCGAAGTAACGCAACTCGATGATTTCCTGGCATGGATCGCCAAGCCGGTCGAGCGCCTGTCGCAGCGCCGCCATCCGCTCAGCATTCATCAGAATTGTGTCCGCGCCGGGCGCAGCGCTGGGTGGATCGATCACCAGCCCGTTCTCCGGATTTTCCGCGTGCAGGGAAATAGGCGTTTGTCCCCCGCCACGCTTGGCGGCCCGCTGATGTTCACGGTAGTCGCGCGCCTTATTGGCAGCTATGCGGAACACCCACGTTTGAAAGCGGCTTCGCCCGCTGAATGAATCGAGATTCTTGATCACCGACAGGAACGCCTCCTGACAGATTTCCTCGACATCCTCCCGTGTGAAGTCGGACGCCAGTTGGAACACAAAGCGTCCCACCGCCGCATAATGCGAATCAAACAGTTCATCCCACGCCTGCGCCTCGCCCCGGCGACACCGGGCAATCAAATCGGCTTCAGGCGCGGGATTCATCAACCGCATTTTAGCCATCGGCCGTCAAATCGCAATCCCAACCTGTCCTGCGAAACGCGCGGCCTCCGGAATGCATCAAGTCCGCGTTCCATTTACGACTCGATCTCCTCGCTGGAAGACATTCCTTATCAACATCACTGCAGTCAACACGACGCATCCCCACCCAAACCAATCGCCGTATTGACGGTAAAAGGTCGGCGGACGTTTCTCTCCAACCGGCAGCAATGGAATCCGCGCCAGTTTGAAGCCGGCACCGTAAATATCTCTGGTTCCTGGAAAATACACTTCGTGCAGTCGTCCATGCGAATCGATCCAGCAGGTCAGGCCGTTGTTGGTGCATCGAACGAGCGGCAGGCCGTTTTCCACGGCGCGAAAGAGCGCATCGACGGCGTGTTGCCATTGGGCGGCACTGTCGCCGAACCAACCGTCGTTGGTCAGGTTCAACAGGAAATCAGTGTCGGCTTCCACGTATTCGCGAACCAGATGCGGGAAGACATCTTCGGAACAGATCAGCACGGCGATCTTGGCTTTGGGCTCGGTCAATTGAAATTGCACCGGGCCGTCGCCCGACTTGAAGCCGCGATCAAGCGTACGGAATCTGTTCAGGAAAGAAAACCAGCGGCCCAGCGGCATGTATTCGCCGAACACGACGAGATGCCGCTTGTGATAGCGAGCGACCAGTTCGCCTTTCGGATGGACGAGGAAACTGCTGTTGAACCAATCAACCTGCGGTGGATCACCGGAATTTTCCCGCGCCCGAAAATCATTCGCGCCAAGAATCATCCAGGTCTTGTGGGGCAGGACGAGGTTGGTGATGGCGTGATGAATGGCCAGATTGTAGCGGGTCATGAAATTGGGCAGCGCGGATTCCGGCCAGACCAGCAGTTCGGGTTGCGCCGCCAAGGCCTGCTCGGAAAGGTGAACCAGTTTGTTGAAGCGATTGGTCTTCTCGTTGGGGTCCCAAATCACGTACTGCGGAATGGCGGGCTGCACCAGCGCCACTTTTAATTCGCGGCCGGACGGTTCGGTATCTGCAAGTCGTGTGAATCCAAACGCTACCACGCCAGCCAACGCCGCCAATGGCGGGGCCACTTCAGCCAACCATGCCCGATGCGACGCGCGATGTCGCTGGAACATGAGCGTGGCGCCAGCCAGCGCAACGGAAACCCAAACAATCAGGAATGAAACTCCATAGACGCCCGTCACCGAAGCGATCTGAATGAGTGGAAGAAATGTGAATTGAGAAACGCCGAGCGAATACGGAAAGCCGGTCAGTATCCGTGCGATGCCCATTTCCATAGCCACCCACGCGGCGGCGCAGGTGAAAGCCCACACTGCCCGTTGTCGCCAACTCAAGGACAATAATGAATCCGCCAATTCTGCCGGGCCGGAGGACGAATTATCCTGCGCAAACTTCTTTGGGAAGCAGCGACAACAAACCCACACCCATGCGACAGTGTAAAGCGCCATGAGTCCGCCGACGGCCAGCCAGGCAACGACGGCGCGAACCGGTATCGGAATCCGTAACAGCCAGTAGAATGGCACGAGGTATTGCACCACACCGGCCGCGTATCCCAGCAACAAGACTTTTCGGGTGGGCTGGCCCAGCGCACTGATCAGTATCAGACCGGGCGCCAGCCAGGCCAGCCACGCCAGTTCAAATTTGGGAAAGGCGAGCGCGAGAAGAAGTCCCGCCCCCAGTGCGAGGGTATATCGTCTCCAATCCAATATCTGACGAGCAGGTTCCTTCAACCACCACAGCTTCGCCAATTCAAATTGAAACTCAAGGCTCGAAGATCAACCGGTTTGATGCATTTTCCTTCACGGACATCGAGGCTTGACAAATCTTTCGGTGAGTAAAAGCTAATCGTAATTCATTTCTCCGAACCTATGAAAAAAGCGATGGTGCTATTCATTTTTGGTTTGCTGGCCGCGCGCGCATCGGCAGTTCAGCTCTACGAAGCGTTTGCGTATCCCCCGGCTTCCAGCCTGGCGACCAGCACAAACGGTCAAGGCGGCTGGATTCTCACCGCCGGAACCAGCCCGACGATACAGGCCGGTTCGCTATCGACGCCCGGTTTGGCCCCGCCTTCCGATGGCAACAGCCTGGTTTTCGGCGGCGTGCAGATGGAGGTGCGCCATGCCTTGACGAATTTACTCGGCGGCGAACAACCCGGCGCTTACATGTATTCGCTGGCTTTCAAAGTCACCAATTTGGGAACGATGACCACCAACGGTGACTTCATCGCCGCTTTTTCTCAATCGACTCTGACCAGCGCTTACGGCGGGTTGTTATATCTTCGCAAGGACATCTCAAGCACTCCCAACGGTTACAACCTCGGGGTGGCAAAAACTTCCGGAGTGGGCGGAGATGTTGAATGGGACACGAACGTGTACCTGGTGGGAGAAACCAATTTTGTCGTTTGCCGCTATGCGACGCCCGGCCAAGGCGATGTTTCGTACTTGTGGATCAACCCTGATCCGTCCACCTACGGAGTCGCTGATGCGAATCGCCCCGCCCCCACACTCACGGCTACAGCCGGCACGGATGCGCTGACGGGCGTGGGCCAGTTTCTACTTCATCAAGTATCGGCGTCGGAAGGCCCCGGCGGAATTGTCGTCGATCAAATCCGGGTCGAAGGCATCTGGCCGTCGGTGACGCCGATTCCCCTGAGCATTACCAACGCCATCACGGACGGCACGAATTTGTTCCTGTCCTGGGGAGGTTTTCAAAGTGTTTATTTGCAGCAAACCACCAGTCTGACGCCACCGGTCACTTGGAGCAATCTCAACGGCGGCTCGTTTAGCAGCGGCAACAACAATGGCAGCATTCGCAATTACACGGTTACCAACGCCACCGGCGATCCGGTGCCCAAATTCTTCCGGCTTCACGCGTGGTACGCGGAATGACGGGTTTGACTTTTCGGAGCCGGGAGCTAATTTCGGTGACCATGCGCGGAAAACAGTATTCAACAAATCCTTCTACGTCCGCACGCCAACAACCGCGGCCTCCGGCGAATTCCTCGCCTGAGCCGGTCGGTGCCTTCACCTTGATCGAATTGCTGGTGGTCATCGCCATCATCGCGATTCTGGCGGGGCTGTTGTTGCCCGCGCTTGCCAAGGCCAAAATCAAAGCGCAAGGCATTCAATGCATGAACAATCTCAAACAGTTGCAGTTGGTGTTTCTCATGTACCCGGACGATAACAATGACCGACTGACCTCCTCGGGTTACACCTCGCCCGTTGAACCCACTGCGTGGGTGAACGGCTGGGAGGATTTCAATGGAGGCAACCCGGACAACACGGACACGCGAACCCTCACAGATCCCGCCCGGGCGAAGTTCGCACCCTATCTCTCCAGTGTTGCCGTTTACAAATGCCCGGCGGACCATAGTGCAGTGACCGTTGGTGGCAGACGGATCGAACGGATTCGGAGCCTGAGCATGGGCCAGCAGTGGGCCGGTCCCGGCGATTGGTTGGATCCAGCCGGGTTCGGTATCAACGGCACTTCAAAGAAGTACCGGGTTTATTTCAAGAAGTCGAGCATCGATGTCCCCGCCATGCGTTTTGTGTTTCTGGATGAACACCCGGACAGTCTCAATGCCGGCGGATTTGCGAACATGATGGTCGAGAGTCCGGCCGCTGCAAGAATCATTGATTTCCCAGCCAGTTCGCACAACGAGGCCGGCGGCATCTCGTTCTCGGACGGCCACGCCGAGATTCGCAGGTGGCGCGATGCGCGAACCCGCCCGCCAGTCCGCTACAATAGCAACCTCCAGTTGAATGTCGCGTCGCCCAACAATGAGGACATGATCTGGCTGTCCGACCGCACTTCCGCCCGTAATTGAGGAACGCGCCCGCGCTGGGTTCAACCAACTTGAATGGCAAACATCGCCAGCGTCTCCAATCGGGGGATTGTGATAGTCGTTGCTCTTTGCTTCGTCTGATGTTTGATCAGTTTGTTGCCGGGTAACTGCACAATTGATCTGATTCGTTTATCTCCCAACCGAAGGTGAAGCTTGATGCCTTCAATGGGAATGTTCGGAAGGTCTTTTTGAAAATTGACCAGGCTCAAGAGGTAGCGCCGCCGTTCCGGCTGATGAAACATTGTCACTTCAACGGCTGCCGGCGCGTCGGCTTCGTAATGGTATTTGTTGCTGAGCGAGCGGATCAGCCTGATGAACGTCTCGCCCAACCCTTCGATGGTTTCCAGCAAGCTGCTGCAATAGATGGCACGGCCTTTTCCAAATTCATGGAGCACCACCTCTGGTCGGTCGGTCGCTTCCCACGGTGGATTGCTGTGGATGGATGAAAACTTCGTCGGGTCGGACGCCGGCCACGGAAGCGTGGTGGTGGCCAGAACCTGTGCCGTTGGGTGGGTTTTGACTTCCATTCCATAGCCCTTAACGAACGGCGGATATTTGGCGCTCCAATCCCCGAAAAGTTTTTGGCCCGCCACAGCCGGCGCGATGTAATGCTCACGATCCTGCCAGTCGGCTTTGACGAGCGAAACTCCGAGCACGTCCGCCAGCATGAAATCCTTTTGCAACTGGCCACGCTTGTTGACGAGCGAGGTTCCACCACTGGCGTAAAGCGTTCCGCCGCCGCGAACCCATTCGCGAATGGCGGCAATCTCCTCTTCATCCATCAGGTTGACGTTGGAAAGGATGAGCACCTGGCACGTCGCCAGTTTCGCCAACGAGTGTTTGGTGATGACGCCGAACGGCAGATGATTCGCAATCAACCATCGGCTGGCCGTCATGGCGCTTGCCGTGTGGGCGTCGGAAGTGTCGGCCTGGCTGGTGGACTTACCGTTTCCCTTGAAATTAAACTTCGATTCCAGGCTGTAATAAACGGCAATGTCCATGACGCGCTCGCCTCCAAGATGCGGATAAAACGGCATCAAGCGGTCAAAGATCCGCCCCATACGCTCGTGCGCGTTCGGGTTCACCGTGCCAATGGGATCAATCGCATCGATGAAAACAAACGCGGCACTGTCCGCAATCGCAGCAGACGCTTTGGCTTCCAGCAGTTCTTCGGATTTGCGCCCCGTGTGGTCGCGCAGTTCCGCGGAAAAACTCGTTTCATAAGCAAACGGTCGATTGGGCGTGAGGTCTTCGAGCAGCTTGCGCACGAACGAACCTTGCAGTGAGTCACCATAAAAATCTCCTTGCAGAAAATCATTCTGCTTCACGAGTGGCGCGCTGACGCCGAACGTCCAGTTCAACGGATAAGTCGAGGATTGATGTTCCACCGTCGCGGTTGGCTTGAGTTTGCGCACGGTGCCAGCGGCGACGGCGGCGAAGTCGGCCAGCCACTCCTCGCGTTTTCGTTGCAAAGTCATCCAACGCTCATCGAGCCAGTTCACGGTCGTGGGCATTTCTCCACCCACCTCGTCGGCAAACCGCCTTCGGCAATGTGAGCAATAACAGACGCCAACCCAGAACGTCATGTCAAACCGCATTCCCTCGAAGTCAAACGCGCGGCAGATTTCCTCGACCCACGCCCGGACGTATTCGCGGTACGGCGAGTTGGGACAGACGACGCCGTAACGGCTGCCCACGCCGTATTGCGCGCCGTCGTGCTTTTCCATGCGCCACTCTGGATGTTGGTCAAACGCCCAGCGGTCGTGAATCAGACTGGTGTAGAGCACCACCGCGATGTTGCGGGCATGACAGCCTTCGATCATCTCTTGAACGATGTTGCGTCCCTTGAGACCCCGATGTTGCTGGCCGACTTTGGTTGGATAGTTGAACAACCCGACGTGCGAATGCGCGTAGCAGACGATGGATTGCGCACGGGATTTGACCAGCATCTGCACGTATTGATGGGCATCGAATTCCGAGAGAAACTTTTCATCCCAATCCGGGATGTGCATGTCGATCACGGCACGACGGTAAGCGGTTTCATACCATTTCCTCGGTTTCGCTATGCGCAACGGTTTACCGGGCCCTGGCTTTTCTGCAACCTGGGCCAGAAGGCTTTCCGCAGAAACCGTGTTGAAGGCGATCAAACCGAGGGAACCGGTGGCGAGAAAGTTCCGACGAGAAAACTGGTTGATCGCAGGGCTCATTGGAAGGATTCTGCGTCGTGATTGCAGCCAAAGCAATCCTTGACCAATAAGTTGATGCGACGATGACGCATCCTGGCGCTGCTCCCGCACGCGTAGCGCAGGCATCCGGCTGCGGGTTCGCGGGGCGTCCGCGCCTCGTGGATCGGGCTTGGCCGCGAGACGCGGCCAGAACCTGCAGGCGGGGACGCCCGCGCTACCGGGGCATTTCCCAGATGCGCCTTCATCAGAGAAAAGGAAGCATATTCGATTGCCAATCCGCTGCAGCCGCATATCGTCCAAGAACCTAAATCTACCACTGGCTATGAACGTAAAGAACTTGGTCCTCTTGCTTCTGGCGACCACCACCGTTGTGTTTGGCGCGCTGTATCTCAATCAACGACTGCTTAACACCCAGACGCAGGCACGCTTAACGGAGGTCGAGGCCGGTTTGAAACAGCAACAGGAGAACGAGGCCAGCAACGCCGCGCGAAGAGAGAAGCAAACTCGCGAGTTGTTGCGAAACCGGCTCTCCAACCCAGCCGCCAACCCGGCCAGTCAACCATCACAACCGGAGCCGGCTTTGTCCGCCGCTCCAACCAACACTGAGGCCAAAGGAACCAAAGGTTTTTTTGAAATGTTGAAAACCCCGGAGATGCGTGAGCTGGTGCGGTCGCAACAAAAGGCGTTCATGGGCGGATTCATCGACCAGTCCTATGGCGCGTTCTTCAAGCAACTGAATCTGACGCCGGAGCAGACGGCCACCTTGAAGAATTTGATCGAGAAGAAATCCCTGGTAGCGGCTGACATGGGGATGTCGATGCTGGATGGCGACCTGGATGCCACCAAGCGCAAGGAACTTGCTCAGCAAGTCAAAGAGTCAAACGAAGCCACTGACGCGGAGATCAAGCAATTCCTCGGCGATGAAAATTACGCCCAGTTCCAGGCCTATGAGAAGACGCAGCCGGAGCGGATGCAAATGAGCCAGTTGAAAAGCCAGTTGGCAGGCGCGGGCGCACCGCTCAGTTCCGAACAAGAAACCCAGTTGATCCAGGCCCTGAGCGAAGAACGACAGAACTTCAAGTTCACAACGGATTACAACGATCAGTCCAAATTCACCGGCGACTTCGCCGAGTATTTCACGGATGAAAAACTGAACTCCTTCAGCCAGGAAAAGGCGCAACTGGACGAGCGCTCGCTCGTTCGTGCCCGGGAGATCCTGACGGCGGAGCAGTTCGCCTCGTACGAAAAGTTTCTAACCGCCCAACGGGAGATGCAATTGAGCGCCATGCGGATGGCCGCCAAGATGTTCGCCCCCAAAGACGCGGCCAAATAGCTGGAGAGGTTTCCAACCGGACCGCCGGCGGCTTCCACATGTAGCGGCTGAAATTTTGGGAGCATTTTCCAGAGCGCCCCGTCTAACCGGGTATGAAGCGATTGATTCTTGTGACGGCATTGTTCGCGCTGCTGGGAACAGCGTTGCCGGGGTTGGCTGCCGGCCTCATCATTGTTCACGACTCCGAGTTCTGGCCCGGACCAATTCCGCCGCCGCAACCGATTCCCCCGCGCCCCATTCCTCCCTGGCCGCATCCGCCGCGACCGATTCCCCCGCCAAGAGTTTATCCGTTTGCGCCGTTGGAGATGACTTACGCCAAGGTCAATGCGCGCGTCACGGACCAGATCGCCGTCACCTCGGTGGATCAGGAGTTCTTCAACCCAAATCCGCAACGGCTCGAAGGCACGTTCATCTTTCCCGTTCCCAAGGGCGCGCAGATCAACAAATTCACGATGGAGATCGACGGCAAACAGGTCGAGGCGGAGTTGCTGTCGGCGGAGAAAGCAAAACGCATCTATGAAGACATCGTCCGCAAGATGAAAGACCCGGCCCTGCTGGAATATTCCGGACGCGATCTTTTCAAGGTGCGCATCTTTCCGATCGAGCCGCACAGCAGGAAGCGCATCACGCTCTCGTACTCGCAATTGCTGAAGTCTGACAATGGCCTTGTTGATTATGTCCTGCCGCTGAACACCGAGAAATATTCCGCCAAGCCGATCAAGAAGGTCAGCGTGAAGCTGGAACTGGAAACCAAGCGCCCGCTCAAATCCATTTACTCGCCCAGCCACACGGTGGAAATCAAACGCGACGGCGCGACGCGGGCGGTCGTTGGCTACGAAGCGAGCGACGTGAAGCCCGACGCCGATTTCCAACTCTACTACTCCACGGAGAAGGGTGAGATCGCCGCGAACCTGCTCACTTACAAAACCGGCGGCGAAGATGGCTACTTTGTGTTGCTCGTTTCGCCGGGAATCGACGTGAAGGAGAAGCAGGTCGTGTTGAAAGATGTCGCGTTCGTCCTGGACACGTCCGGTTCGATGGCGGGCAAGAAACTCGATCAGGCGAAGAAGGCACTCCAGTTCTGTGTCGAGAACTTGAATGACGGCGACCGCTTCGAAATCATCCGCTTCTCGACTGAAGTCGAACCGCTGTTCGACAAGTTTGTGGACGCTTCCAAGGCCAATCGCAGCAAGGCGAACGATTTCATCAAAGAGTTGAAGCCCATCGGCGGCACGGCCATTGACGACGCACTGAGGAAGGCGCTTGCTTTGAAATCCGAAGTCCGAAGTCCGAAATCCGATAACGACCGTCCGTTCGTCGTGATTTTTCTCACCGACGGCCGGCCCACCATTGGCACGACGGACGAGGAGCAGATCGTGGCCGGCGTCCGGAAAAACAGCGGCAACACCCGCATCTTCTGTTTCGGCATCGGCACGGACGTGAACACGCATTTGCTCGACAAGATCACCGAGGAGACGCGCGCTTTCAGCCAATACGTCTTGCCGGAGGAGGACATCGAGGTGAAGGTCTCGAATTTTTTCTCGAAGATCAAAGAGCCGGTGCTCGCCAATCCCAAGCTCCACTTCACTGGCGATATCCGAGCGACCAAGATTTATCCTGCGCCGCTTCCCGACATTTTCAAGGGCGAGCAGCTCGTCGTCGTCGGCCGTTACTCCGGCAAGGGAGATTCCGCCGTTGTCATCCAAGGCACGATCAATGGTGCGCGAAGAAAGTTGACTTACGAAGTCAAATTTCCGTCGGAATCTTCCGACCACGAATTCATCCCGCGCCTTTGGGCGACGCGGCGCGTCGGTTATCTGCTGGATGAAATTCGTCTCCACGGCGAGAACTCCGAGTTGCGTGACGAAGTCACCGACCTGGCGCGCAAATACGGCATCGTCACCCCATACACCGCCTACTTGATCTTGGAGGATGAGAAACAGCGCAACGTGCCGCTCTCGACGCAATCATTGCCGCAACTCAACACCGATGGTGTCGCTAACCGGCTTGTAGACGAGGCGTATCGAAAATTTAACAGTGATAAAAGCGGAGATTCCGCCGTCGCAGCCTCGCGGTATGGTCTCGCACTGAAGTCCGCCAACGCATCTGCCGAGGCATTGGCCGAGGGCAGGATTGAATCCAGCCGCGCTTTGGGTGTGCCGCCCCGGCCTCTGACCAGCAGTGCCGTTGCTGCCGGGCCAGCAAGCGCTGCGGAGCGTGTTGTCCAATATAGCCAGCAGACACAATTTGCCGGCGGGAAGAACTTTTTCCAGAACGGCAATCAATGGCTGGATTCGCTGGTGCAGAAAGTGCCCAACGCGAAGAAGGTCCGCATTCAATTCAACTCGCCGGAGTATTTCGAATTGACCACGAAGAACTCGAAGGCATTGCCCTGGCTGGCGCTGGGACAGAATGTCCAGTTCGTTTTGGAAAACACGGTCTATGAAATTTATGAGTGAACCATCGGAGAACACATTTACGAAACTGACAGCACTCTTGAACAATGTAGCCGCCGAGGTAACGAGGCCCTCGATATTTCGGATTTCGGATTTCGGATTTCGGATTTCAGAATGCGCCTCCTCACGTCGGCGGCTACGAGCCGCCCGGGTGTGCCAACGATTCTTCGCCGTGATCGCGGCGCTGGCGATGTTCGCATCGAGTTCAGCAGTCACGAAGTCTGCCGAGGCGCGCACTTCCAAATCTGCCAAGCCTCAAATCGAAGTCTGCTTCGTGCTGGACACCACCGGCTCGATGAGCGGGTTGATCGAAGGCGCGAAACAAAAAATCTGGTCCATCGCCAACGAGATGATCAGCGCCAAGCCGACGCCGGAGATCAAGTTCGGCCTAATCGGCTATCGCGACCGCGGCGACGAATACGTCACAAAGGTCTTCAACCTCACCGACGATATTGATGACATCTACGCCCACCTGCAATCGTTCCAGGCTGCCGGTGGCGGCGACACACCGGAATCCGTCAACGAAGCCCTCGATGACGCCGTCAGCAAGCTGACCTGGAGCACCAACCGCAGTGTGCTCAAGATAATGTTTCTTGTGGGCGACGCCCCGCCTCACATGGATTACGGAAACGGGCCGAAGTATCCGGATGTCTGCAAAGCGGCGATGAAGTGCGACTTGATCATCAACACAATCCAGTGCGGAATGATGGGGGAGACCACACCAATCTGGAAGGAGATCGCCCAACTCTCGGAAGGTTCGTATGCCGCCATTGGACAGACCGGCAACAAGATCGCCATTGCGACGCCGATGGACAAGGAGTTGGCGGAGTTGAATCGCAAAATTGGAACGACTCTCGTCGCCTACGGCGACGAATCCGCCCGACGATTCGCATTGACCAAACAGGTCGCCTCAGAAGCGGCTCCTGCGTCCGTGGCCGCTGACCGATTGCGCTTCAATTCAGCGAGCGGCAAAGCAATTCAAGGCGGCGGCGAACTGCTCGATGCCGTCGCCAATGGCTCAGTCAAACTGGACTCGGTGCCAAAGAGCAAACTGCCAACGGAATTGCAAAAGTTGAACGCGGAGGAATTGAAGGCGTATGTCGGAAAGCAGCAAAAACAACGCGCGGAATTGCAGGATCAGATCCGTGGCTTGAATGAAAAACGCCAGACCTACATTGACGCAGAAAAGAAACGTCTCGCCGCCAAAGGCAACGCCGACGCCTTCGATGAAAAAGTCGCCGAGATGATCCGCGCCCAAGCCGCCGAGAAAGGAATCGAATACGGTAAATAGACTTCAGCCTGGAAACCGTAATTGGAAAGCCACAAAAGAACACATAGAACGCAAAGTCAGCCCCGACATCTGATGTCAGGGCCGTAGGGTTGAATCGCCTCTCTTGTGCTCTTTGCGTTCTTTTGCGGCAAAGTGAACTCCGGAGTTTAGGTTCAGCCGAACGACAAATTAAACGTCGGGGCCATGACTCCCTTCAGCCTTGAAACGGCAGTTGTGATGAACCGCGAACCACGCGAAAACAGAGAGCTTGAAAGGGATGGGAGGCGGAGGGATTCCTTCAACGGCCTGCGTGGCTGTAGCCTTACTGGGACTCTCTAACACCGAACACTCCGGCGCGGCGAAGGGCGGCTGGGTGAAGAAAGCCTTTTCCGAGAGCCACTTCTCCGTTCGCGTATTTCGTGTGTTTCGCGGTTTCCTCTGCTTCTTTTAGGTTTAGACTATGCCAGTGACTGGCTCACCGGACAACTCCTTGATCTCCTCTGCCAACTTGTCCGCCTGCTTCGCCAGTTCGGTGCTTTCCTTTTCGAGCAGTTGCTTCCTTTCCTCCGCCAGTTCTTCCAGCACGCCGGTCTTCTTCTCGCTGAGTTGGCAAAGCTCGTATTCGGGGCTTTCTCGGAGCCGATTCAAAGACTCAATCACGTTGATGATTTCAAGTTGCAACGTTTCGTAAAGCCGCCGCAACTGCGTCAGTTCCACTTCTTCGCTGAAGTCCAGCTTCGACCAACCCTGACGGAGAATGAATGCGTGCGGGTCTTCCGCGATTTCCCGCAGCGTAGCAATGTCGCCCGCGTCCTTGGCCCGATTGATGGCAGCGGTCAGCTTGTGATACGTCTCCAACTTGTCCGGCTCGTGTGCGAAGCGGTCGGGATGGTACAGCTTGACGAGCTTCTTCCAAAGCCGCGTCAACTCGGCCTCCTCGTCGGCAGTAAGCTGCTTCTTTTCGGCGACGGCTGCCGCTGTCTCCTCGTAATCCTTGTCGCTTTGGGTTCTGGCTCGTTCGTAATTTTCCTCGGCCTGCTTTGCTTCCTCCTCGCCACCGCGAATCAGAGAGTCCAGATACTTCTTCCGGTAGTCCACGACGAGCCGCAGTTGGTCGCGCTTCTGGTAATGCTCGCGCAACCGCCGGAAAAGCACGGCTTGCACGGTGTCAACGCGGGACTTCTCTTTGGTATGGGTGGCTTCCAACTCCGCCAAACGCGCCCTTGATCCGGCGACAAGTTGTCGGAGTTGCTCCAACTCTGGATTGACGTAAATCATCAGCGCGGCAACGCCGGCTGCGGACAACGGCTTTACTCGCTTGCCCCGCTCTCAATTTCCGGCGCTGCAAACACCGCCGTGTCCGGTTGCGTCGTCGCCATTTCCAGTTGCCGCAAATACCAACGGCCCATCTTCCGGGTGCGAGCGTTGGAAGAACCGGCCAGCCCGTCGAGCCAGCAACGCAATTCCGCATCCTTACGGGCTTCTTGAATCAATCGCCCCTTGTGCTTTCCAAAGGCGATGCGGGATGGAAACCATTCTTCCGCTGCAAATTCGACCAGCTTCTCCCACGTATCCAAACCGCGATGCCCGGCAATGGGGCGAAGCACCTGCGCCATCAAGTCCGCGACCGTTTGCACGTCGCCCAGCGCCGTGTGCGCGCCGCATTCGGGCAGGCGATAAAACTGCCGCAACGTTTGCAGCTTGCAGTTGCCGGCGGGCACGGGATCGAGCAGCCGCTGCGCCAGCCGCAGGGCGCAAAACCCGCGACGGCCAATCGCGCCGATGCCCAGCCGCTTCCACTCCGGCTTCAACACTTCATCCAGATCATATTCCAGATTGAATGAAACAACCGGCAGATTGCCTGCGTATTCGGCAAACTCCCGATAAACTTGATGCGCCGGCTCGCCGTCGCGCTCCAGAATCTCGCGCGTGTAACCGTGAACGCGTGATGCCTCGGTGGGAATCTCCTGATTCTGATTCAGCAACTCGCGAAACGGTTCGCCCTCTGCCGACCATCCACGCATTCGTTGCGCTGCCACTTCAACCACGAAAACCGGCGCGGCCAAGCCGGTCGTTTCAATGTCGAAGAGAATCCACTTGGCAGCCTTCATGTCCGGAAGAATTTCACTCGCCCTTTTTCAGCATAAGATAGCGCCGGTCGCCTTCAGCAATTTCCACGACCGTCATGCGCGTTACAATGCGGTCCAAATTCCCCGCGATTTTCTCATGGTCTTCATCTAAAACTCTATCCGCAGACGGATTGTTAGCAGCCAGTTTGTAGAGCTTGTATGCTTCAGGCAAATCTCGCTGGACACCGTATCCGTTCTCATAGCAGACGCCCAGGGAGACAGCAGAAGCCAGCAGACAGAAGTCAGAGGGCAGAGGGCAGAGGTCTGGAATTGAATTGAGCCTCGTTACCTCGTCTCCTACGGGGTTTCATCTGAGTTTCCGCCCGAAGCGCTGTCGATTCCCAGGCGATGCCGGGATTTTCCGGCGGTCTCTTCCCGAGTCGGGAAAACTCCCACCGCCCCTCGCACATCAAGCTGGCGCGGAGGCTGGTGAGAATTTCCGCGTTCATTTCGAGCAGCCAACACGTCGTGCGACCCACGGGAGTCAGGCCAATGATTTGTTCGCCCTCGAGGCGGAAGTGTTCCTCCCATCGGTCGCGGCGCGGATGGAACAGCCGGGTCAACTCACCCGTGTCGGGATCGAAGCTGGCAAGGTTCGGGCCTTTGTAGAGGTTACAGAAAATGCACGCCCAAGCCAGGTTGTCGGCGCATCCAATCCTCCGTGTTTCCGGGCAACAACGTGTTCGACGTGGAAGTCCTCCGGCTCCAAGGCGAAGTCCGGCAGGCGGCAGTATTCACCACGGGCGACCGCGCGTTGCCTCACCAATTCCCTGTGAGGGGCCGTCATGCCGGGCTGGAGGGCTTGAGGTAAAGACGGGCCTTGGATTGCAGCAGCGCCAGCAGGCCGCGCAACTGGGCGTAGGTTTCGTATTCGGCGAATTCCTCGGTCGTGAGCAATCCTTCGTTCGCCTTTTCGGCGAGTTCCTGGCGTCGTTCGGGAGTCGGCCCGTTCAACTTCAACGCAAGGATGGAGCGCGCGCTGGCTTCATTCAAAGTGCTGCCGAGCCGCTCGGCCAATTCAGAAACCATTTTCTGCGATTGAACCCATTCTGGAAATACAGTCATTCCCATACGCTCTTATTATGCCTGCTGACGGTCGAATCACAAGCCCGAAACTGCTTGCTGCGATTTATGCGTCAGCGGTGGAGACAACCTTCTCACAAGCTGTGGCGCGTTCGGGCGTTGCAGCCGACCAACCGCCGCCTTTTGAGCTACCGCCGGTGCTCCTGTTGGTTTGAAAGTCAGAAAGGAGAAAGCGGAAACCGGTGGACAGAAGCCAGAGGTCGGAGGCCAGAGGTCAGAAGTCAGCCATCGCATTTTCACCAAGGAAGGTCATCCGGAGCGGGTTGTGATTCCGGTTCGCGGTAATCGTCCGTTAAAGCTTGGACTGCTCCTTGCCAATGTCCCGGGTCTTGCAAAATGCACGCTTCACTCCCGCAATTTGCACGATTTTACCGTTTCAATTTTTCCTTCCTCAGCGCACGAAAACTCGGAAGTTGTTGATTACAAGAGTGAAGTTAATGCGGGCCTCTCGGTGGCATGGCAACAGCTAAACATATTTTAGACAGCCAAACATCAAATAAGAGCCAGTATGAAAACAATGCCCTTCAATTCAGTGGAGAATTCCATGCGCGCCAATATTTCTTGTCGTTCTCGTCAAATGTTCGCGGGAGTCACCGTCTGCACCCTGCTCGGCCTCGCCTCCACCGTCCGAAGCCAGACGGAAGTCATCGAAGATTTTAATAATGCGATTGCGCCTGCTCCTGGCTGGGGAAACTACGATCCGGGTGCCGGACTGGGCCAGCCCTACACCCGAACCAAAGTCGCCGATGGCTCCGGTTCCGTCAACGGCTTTGCCTACCGGCAATTTGCTCCGGGTACCCAATGCGCGAACATCATTACACGTGGTGGTATCTATCGACCGGAAACGTACTCGACCTTTTTTGAATCGGTGGAATTGAATAATTTCGACGCGGGAATGGATGCTGCCGACTTTCTATTTGGCGCTCGCATTGGCAATGCCGTCTCAGCCCCCGGACAATTGACGGGTTATGTAACGGTGTATGCGCCGGGCACCTTGCGCGCCCGGCAGGGGCTGCTCGCCAATATTGAATTTGTCGCGGAAATAACGTCCGGCTTCATGGATCTTTACCGTGGCGGGGCTGCACCGATGGCGCAGATTCCGCCGGGACGCAAGACGCGGCTGGTTTACTCCGGGTCGGGCGACACGATGAAAGCTGAACTCTACGACGTGACCGATTTGTTGGAGCCGCTGGTGCGCATTAATTTCCAGGACTCTTCCGGAAACGCCAGCAGCCACACCACCGGCTCCGATCTGTTGGGATTCCTCAATCTCGAATTCGAGGAGCGGAGCGATTGGACGGTTGACAACTTCCACGCCACTGGCAACCCGAACACCTACGTCGGCTTTCCCGGTCAGGCGCAGGTCGTGAATCTCAAGCCCGCGCCCCAGACCTTGTTCTATCAACCCCCGGGCACTGGCAGCAATATCACCTTCACGATCACCACCTTCAGCGCCAATACGACGATCGACACCAACCAATTGAAGCTGTTCCTCAACGAGGTGGACGTGAGCGGCAGCGGGTTTGGTGTCACGGAAGTCCGGACGCCGATCGTTGGCACCCCCAACACCAACTTCACTGTGGTTTGGAAGGGCAGCCTTTCCAGCAACACGGTTTATCATGGTCAAATCCGGGTGCTGGACAACTCCGGCAAAGGGACGACCAACAATTTTTATTTTGACACGTTTACCTTCTTTAACCCCACCAACCCCGCCAACCCTTCGGGCTTCGTCCTCATCGAGGCGGAGGATTACAATTATGGTAGCGGACAGAAACAAGATTATCCGCTGGTATCCGGGACTGATGATACCACGACGACATTTGATCCTATTTTTGATGCTTCATGTGTGTGTACTCCTGCCCCCACAGATGTACTGGGACCGCAGGTTAACGGTGGAGGGGTCGGTTATTTCGACCAGCAAGGGACACTTGACGTTGATTATCATGATGCCCGCGGGACGTCCCTCAACAGCCGCGAGCGGAATCAGTATCGCACCCTGGATTCGGTTGGAACTACGCAAGGGACCAAAGGCGGCGGATTTGATACGCCCCGGTCCTATCGTTCCAACTTGGTCAATCAGTCCAGCGGAACCTCCTACGTGCCGGATTACGTCGTGTCCGACATTCAACCGGGCGATTGGATGAACTACACCCGCACTTTTCCCGCTGGCAATTACTTGGTGTACCTCCGCGCTTCCAGCCAGGGCCGTCAAGATGTCCGGCTGGATGAGGTGACGAGCGGTGAGACGACGACCAGCCAAACCACTGCGCTGCGCGGACAATTTCTGGTGCCCAATTCCGGTGGCGCGACGCGCTTCCGTTATGTGCCGCTGACGGATGAGGCGGGCAACCCGCAGGTCTTGAATCTCAGCGGTCTCAAAACCCTGCGTTTGACGGCGAACCAAGTCCGGACCGGCGTGACCCCGACGGATGACCCGGTCAGCGACCTGCAACTCAACTGGATTCTCTTTGTGCCGACGAATGGTGCGGCGTCCTCGCAGCCCTACATTGCCTCGGCGGTGCCGTCCGCCAACTCGGACAACAGCGGGCCGACCCCCAACGTGAACGTGGTCATTCTCGATCGCGCGACTTCGGTCAACACGAACAGCATTGTATTGAGGTTGGATGGAGTGAATGTGACAAGTTTAGCTACGATCACCGGCACGACCACGGAAGGCGCGGGCGCCACGATCAGTTATTCGCCCTCGGGCTTCATGCTCCCAGGCTCAGTCCATACCTTGGGCGTCGTATTTAGCGACGGATCGACCACGCAATCAAACCAATGGAACTTCACGATCGAGCCGAATACGGCGTTGCTGACGCCGAGCGACGCGGTGGGGGGATCGCCGGATACGAACTTTTTCCTTCTCGTCAACAAAGCGCAAAATGGTTCTGATCCAACCGCGTGCCCGGTTCAAGGGCCCTTCGACAACTTGATACCTCGGGCGGAGCAGCAGTTGGCCGGGCAACTCATTAATTCCGACGCCGCGTCGCCGTATGCTAATGAAGCGGCTGGGACCAATGGCGGCTTTTACACCGAGCCGGAGTCAATCAATTTTCAACAATGTGGCGTAGATGATGCGTCTAAGTTATTCCATTCGGGTATCAAACCTTATCCTGGAATCCCTCTCGCGGACACCAACAACGGCACCTACGAATGCGGCGTGAGTGGGGATCCAGACCACTTCGCGATTGCCGCCACGATTAAACTGCAGTTGGCTGCTGGCGCCTATCGGATGGGAGTGAACGCCGATGACCACTTCAAGGTTACTGCCGGTGGGGCCGGTGGCACCAATGTTTTTCTCGCGCAAAGCATCAATTCTCTCCCCGGAACAAGGGGTGATGGCCAATTCGAGTTCGTGGTGCAATCCAGCGGCGTTTACAACTTCCGCCTGGTTCAAGAGGAAGGCGGCGGGGGTGCCTTCGTCGAATGGTATTGGGTCAATCAATCCACCGGCGTCAGGACGTTGGTGACGCCGCCGCCACCTATTCAGCTCTTGTCGGCAGCGACCGTCAACGGCACTTACAATGTCGAAGGCGCAGCGGCGATCGACACGGGAACGAAGACCGTGTCGGTGACGAAACCCGCCGACACAACCCGCTTCTATAAATTGAGCGCGGCGTCGGCGTTGAACATCACGAACATCACTTTGTCGGGCGGCAACGTTGTGCTGAAATATCAATAACTGACGTTCCGTCCGGCGTTGCGCGGTTGGGTAGAGCCGCGCGACTGGGGGTGGCAATGCACAGCACGCATTCCACTGCGGGAGGCCACATTCTGGGTTGTGGTCTCCCGCTTTTTTATTTTGAAACGGTGCCGCGCTGGCGGGCGTGAGGTCGCATGGCGCGTCGCCGGATGAACCCGGACGGAGTCGGAGCCAGCAGCCGTGAGCGACGGTAATGATCGAACGACATTCTTTTTGCTTTGACTGTTCTTCGGTTTAGAATGTCGGCGTTACGCGGTCGAAAGCGCCTTGGGTTATGTGTGAATTTTTGCCTTTCCGCAACAGATGAGGTCTTGGATTCCACCATCATCAACTTTGGGTGTCCGCGCGCCGCTCGGCTTGCGAAAAGTCATTCATTGTGGGTGGGTCCTCTCCGTGATGCTCCTCTTGCACACGGCCGACGGCCATACCGTGTTCTTGGATGATTTTGACGATGGTACGGATCGCGCCCCACTGCTGAATTGGAATCACTATGCGCCGCTGAACAACGCCCCCTTCAATGCGGAGGCGAGCTGGACATTTCCCGAAGAGGACGGCGGCAAAGCTTATCGGATATTCGGCGGAGCGCCTCAAAACAATTCCGGCGGACCAGTACGCATCGGCAGTTTTCCCGCCGCTCCAGCCAGCCGTGATTTTTTCATTGGTGTGGACCTGGTGAAATGGGACGACAAATTGGTCAATAACGTTGGCTTCATGATTGCCCGCGCCGCGCTTTCTCCCTCGGGACGGGCTTCGGGCTACCTGGTTGGTTACATCAGCGACGCGGAAGGCTTTTCCGATCATGCGGGGCAATCGGCCTTCATGCTGGTGGCTTTCCAAAGTGACATCAATGTGTCGGCGCCGGATCGCTACACTGGCGGCACGGCGTTTTTATCCCGCCTCAATCCGATGCGAAAATATCGCATGGTCTTCAGCGGGGCCGGCCCCAACCTGCGTGCCGCTCTTTATGACCGGACGGATTTGTTGGAGCCGGTGGTGAAAATCGCCGCCGTCCATTCAATGACCACGAACGGCAACTACGGCATCGGCGCCTTGAACCTGGATGAGGACAAGCCCGCCGATTTTACCTTTGATAATTATCTCGCGGCAGCCAATCCCGCCATGCCCGTTGGCTTTCCCGGCACCCCGCAGGTTGTTGACTTGGTGCCTGCTCCTCAAACGCTCTTTTATCCCATTTCACAATCCAACCCGATCACCTTCGCGCTGCGAACCTTCAACACCAACCAGGTCGCCACCAACTCGGTCAAATTATTCCTCAACCACGCCGATGTTTCCGGGCAATTGGTTTTGGCTGATCTGTCCACAGCTACGGAACCAAAGTCCCATTGGGGAGTTCGTTACACTGGCAAGTTGAGCGCCAATACAATTTATAATGGACAAATCATTGTTCTGGATACGGCGGGGAAAGGTACCACCAACAAATGGATTTTCGACACCTTCCCGACCAACGGCACCTTGACCATCGAAGCGGAAGATTACAATTTCACCAACGGCCTGTTCATGGACAATCCGCCGGTCTCCGGTTTCATGGCCGACGGTGAGAGTCAGGTCAATGGCCACGGCGTGGGCTACCTCGATCTTGCCGGCACGCGCGGCGTTGACTACTTCGATCACAACGGCCGTCTCGATACCGACGCCAAACCCAACGCCAACCTCAATCAATATCGTCTCTACGACGGAGTGGAAACATTGCAGGACGTCCGCTCCGTTCGTGATACGCCGCGCCAAAAGCATCTCCAGACGGGCGTACCCGACTTTGAAGTCTCGAACACTCGGGCCGGCGAATGGCTGAACTACACCCGCACTTTCCCCAGCAACATTTGGGATGTTTATTTGCGCGCATCGGCCCAGGCCCGACAGGACGTGCGCCTCGATGAAATCACCAGCGGCAGTAAAACCACCAACCAGATGAAAGCTCCGCTCGGCACTTTCCTGGTACCCAATACCGGCAGCTCAACGCGCTATCGCTACGTGCCGCTCACCGACGCCGTCGGCAATCCGCGACCGGTTGATCTTGCCGGCGTGCTAACGTTGCGCTTGACCGAGTTGGCCGCCAACAACGATCTGCAGCTTAACTACCTGTTGTTTGTTCCGCGAAGCAAGGCGGCCGTCCTTTCCCGGCCTTTGATCGCCGTGGCCTTGCCGGCGCCCGACGCCGTCAAAGTGGACCCGCAGCCGACTGTGCAGATCGCCATTCTTGATCGTGGTTCAAATATAATTCCCGCCAGCGTCAAATTGCGATTCGACAACAGCGACGTGACCAGAGCCGCCGTCATCACGCGAACGACGACCGAAAGCCCTGATCTCACCATCCGCTATGAGCCGCCTGAATTCCTTCAGCCGAAATCAAAACATACGATCAGTTTGAGTTTCGACGACGACGCCCGGCCTGCGCACGTCCAATCCAACCAATGGAGCTTCACCGTCGCCGACATTCTCGTCATTCCTCCCGGTTTTGCGCTGAAGACTCAACCCGATACGGCCTTCACGATCCAGGTCCACAAAGCTGCGAACCTGGCACCACCCAATGATTTTCCCAACTCTTCCCTGCGCGGCGAGCGACAACTGGCGAACCAGATCATCGAGGCCAAGACCGGCAAACCTTACGTCAACGAAGTTGCCAACCGGCCGGGCAACGTCGGCCTTTACACCGAAACCAACGCCATCAATTACGAACAAAACGGCCTCGCCACAGGATTTTTCCCGGGCGACAAGCGATATCCCGGCATTACGACAACCGATCCGGATCACTTCGCCATGGCGGCGACGATTAAATTACCGCTGGCTGCGGGCGTGTATCGCATGGGCGTCAACAGCGACGACGGATTCAAAGTGTCCACCGGAGCGTCCGCCTCCTCGGCTACGAATCTCGTCCTGGGTAACTCGGACCAGAGCCAGGTGCCAGGCAGGAGAAACGACGGCCAGTTTGATTTTATTGTGGCGACCAACGGAGTTTACGCATTTCGGCTGCTGCAATATGAAGGCAGCGGCGGCGCCCATGTGGAATGGTATTGGGTCAACCGAACCACCGGGCAGCGCGAACTGATCAGGCCTGTCCGCGAAGAACGTCGTCCCTGATCACCACTGATCAGATCTGCTGGCGATAAAGTTACCATTTCATTTGGGAATCATGATTAACGCATCGCGGTTCCTGCGCGTCGCAGCTTGCCGGAGGAGGGACGCCGCCTTGCAAAATGCAATCCCCCACCATGCAATTTGCACGGTTTTCTGGTCGCGATTCTTCCGTCATCAACATCTTTCAATGCCAAGACCATTGATTCATAGGCATTAGAGTAGAAACGCAAAGTCGTGGCACGGCAGCCGCTATTGCTTCGGTGAACAGTTACCTTGATCGAAAGCTAAAATTTCAAAATGAAACGTTCATCTTCCATCACTGTCAGACAAATGATTCGCCGCCTCGTGTCTTTTCGCTCACAGAAAAAGGCCTGGGCCGGTCTGTTGCTTCTTTGCCTCGGCCTGCCATCACCGTTGCTGGGTCAATTGGCGATTACCGATGACTTTAATGATGGTGACGATCTGGGTTGGACCCGTTACACGCCGGCAGCCGCACCGCCGTTTAATGCCGTGGCCACTTTTTCATTTCCGGCGGATGGAGTCGGTGGAAAAGCATACGAAATGTTTGGCGGGCCGCCCGCCGACGTCACCGCCGGGCCAACCAGGCTGGGCGCCTTTCGGAACGACTCCACTTACACGGATTTTTTCAGTTCGATGGACATTTTGACCTTTGACGACAAACTGCTCGCCTCGATTTGTTTCATGGGTGGGCGGATTAACGCGCCCGGCTTGGGGACCACGAGCGGCTATCTGGTCGGGACGGGTGTGGCTGGAGGCGACGCCCAAACGGCGTTGGCCATTACTCTCGGGGAGTCGGAAATCATGCTGACACTGTTGGATCCCTTCACCGGGGGCATCGCTTTGTTGCCGGCGCTCCAACCGGCCAAAAAATACCGTATGGTTTTCACCGGCTCGGGTTCGGATTTGAGAGCGGCCTTGTACGATCGCACCGACCTGCTGGAGCCCTTGGCGAGAATCGCCGCCCTGGACAGCACTATTCCATCCGGCATTTCCGGTGTGGGCGCGTTCAACGCGAGTGATTCCGGTTCGACCGATTGGACCTGGGATAATTACTATTCAACGGCGGCGCCCACAACGCCAGTCGGTTTCCCAGGCACCGCGCAAGTTACGGAATTGATTCCGGCACCACAAACCTTGTTCTACTCCATTCCGGCCGTTGACCCAATCACGTTTGCGGTGCAGACTTTCAACACCAACCAGATCAATACCAATGCCGTGAAGTTGTTTCTCAACGACCTGGAGGTTTCCACCCAGTTGGTGTTCAGCAATCGCGCCCGCGGCTTTCCGTTCAATGACCCGACCAACGCGAATTTTGGCGTCCGTTACACGGGAACGTTGGCCAGCAATACAATTTACAACGGGAAGATCATCGTGTTGGACATGGCCGGCAAAGGCACCACGAACACCTGGGTGTTTGACACCTTCGTGACCAATGGCACCTTGACCATCGAGTCGGAAGATTACAATTACACGGATCAAAACACCCTGGTCGCCGGACAGTTTCAGGACAACCCGCAGGTGTCCGGTTTGATGCCCGATGGCACCACGCAAGTCAACGGTCAGGGACCAGGCGGAAACGGGTTGGGTTATTACGCTGCAGTTGGAACACTGAACATCGATTACTTCGACACGGACACCAGCCCCAACGCCACGGAGCAGCAGTATCGCAATCAAGATGGAGTCGGCACGATGCAAAACCTGCGCGGTGCCGGTGACACCGCGAGACACCAGTACCTGAACGCCAACGTGCCCGATTACGGAATCTACGCGATGCAAAACGGCGAGTGGCAGAATTACACGCGCACGTTCCCCAGCAACAATTGGAATGTCTATCTGCGGGCGGCCAGCCAGCGGAGGTCAGCAGTGCGTTTCGACGAGATCACCGGGGACCGCGCCGCCACCAATCAGTCAAAGTCCATCCGCGGATATTTTGTGATACCCAATACCGGCAGTTCGACCCGTTATCGTTACGTGCCGTTGACCGATGCGGTTGGCCAGCCACGGGTCCTGAACCTGGCCGGCGTCCGCACCTTGCGAAACACGTACCTGGGTGGCGCCGATGAGTTGGAACTGAATTATCTCTTTTTCACGCCGGCGACCAGTGTGCCGCCCGTGAATCGACCTTGGATCGCCAACGCCACACCGTTTCCCGGCGCGTTGAAAGCCGACCCGACGTCCGACGTTCAAATCATCATTCTCAACGCCGACACACAGGTCAATCCAGGGAGTATTCAACTGCGGGTTGACGGTGTCGATGTAACCAGCATAATCACCGTCACCAACACAACCACCGAAGGCGCTGGTGTGACCGTCAAATATGTCCACGCCGGTTTTCTGCCGGCTAACTCCGTTCATACCGTCAACCTCGTCTTTGGGGATAACACGTCATTCTTGCAGACCAATGAATGGACCTACACGGTGCAGAATTATACCAATCTCGCTCTGCCCGTTCCGATTTATCTTGAAACCTTTGACGCCACGGCGGAAGGAACATTGCCTGCTGGATGGAGCCAGACCAATAATACTGACCCCGATCACGTGGGTGAAGACCTTAACGATCCGAGATCCGATTCCTATCTGGGCTGGACGGTCATCGACCAGAATCAACTCAGCACGTTTGGCAACGTCCGGATTGAGTTGCCGTTTATTGTCGTCAACGACCACCAGGTCACCAATCTGGCCGACGGGAAACTCGTTTATGCGGAGTCGGATCATCGCAGCGGCAATCAGGAACAGTATTTACTTTCACCGGATTTCAACCTGACGGGCCGGAGCAATATCTTCGTCTCTTATCACAGTGTTTACGAACAGAACCAGGACAGCTTCGGCGCCGTGGAGTACTCCCTCGATCAGGGCAACTCGTGGCTGCCAGTGGTTTATATGCTGGACCAGGACGATGCTTTCATCGGTTCCATGGGAGTGGTCGATGCGGTGTCCGCCTTGAACACCCCCCACACGGATGCCGCCTTCGGCGCCAGTTACGGCACTTTCATTCGCGCCCCAATCTCCCAGGCGCTCGCACCGTTCATCAGCCCACGAATCGATGACGATCCGTTGGAATCCAAACGGGTTGAGTTATTCCCGCTGCCCGCCGCCGCCAATCAACCGAACGTGCGTTTCCGTTTTGCCCAGGCCGGCACCGGAAGCTGGTATTTTGGCGTCGATCATTTCGGCCTTTACAGCATTCCGCCAGGCTTCAGCAACCCGATTCAAATGACCGTCCGCCGTGCCGCAAACACGGTCGTCATCGAATGGATTGGCGGCAAGCCGCCCTATCAGGTCCAGAAGAAAACCAGCCTCGCCGCTGCGAGTTGGGTGAATGTCGGCAGCCCCGGGACTCAGACCATCTTTACCGAGCCGCTGGGTTCCGGTGCGGCCTTTTATCGGATTGCCGGCCAGTAAAGCCGGCGGTTGGCGAGTAACGATCTGGCGATAACTGGAGCGCTGCTCCGGGCAGGATTTCCTCCCGGTCCGCTGGGCCGCAAGTCAAAGGCCGCGCTATGCGCCAACCACGGAGCGCGCCGCCACTTCCGGTTCGGTTTTTCATTTGCCGCCAGACGGCGACGGCCTTATTTTGTCCGACAACACAAACTTCAATGGTTAAGTTGTCGAATGGCTAAAACAATTTTGAATATGGTCGGTCGCCGAATTTATCTTCCCATTTGTCTCGCCATCGCGCTGACGGGCAGCCGGGCTTTCGCCGCCGAACCGGCCAAGGTCGATTTCGCCCGCGACATCCAGCCCATCTTCGTCAAGCGTTGCTACGAATGTCACGGGCCAGACAAACAAAAAAATGACCTGCGCCTCGACCGCAAACAGGACGCATTGCACGGCGGTAAATCCGGCAAACCGGTCTTCCTGCCGGGCAAGAGCGCCGAGAGTCAGATCCTTGAACGCGTGACCTCGCAGGACCCCGACGAAGTGATGCCGTCCAAAGGCGAGCGGTTGACGGCGGAGCAAATTGGTTTGCTGCGAGCATGGATTGATCAGGGCGCCGTCTGGCCGGACGAGAAAAGGCATTGGGCCTTCATCAAGCCGGTTCGACCGGAAGTTCCGGCCGTTAGAAATAAGCGCTGGCCGCGGAATGAAATCGATAACTTCATCCTCGCCCGGCTGGAGCAGGAAAAATTATCAGCCTCGCCGGAAGCGGATCGCGCCACCTTGATCCGTCGTTTGACTCTCGACCTCACTGGCCTGCCGCCGACCATCGAAGAAGTGGATGCCTTTCTGAACGACCGCAGCAACCAGGCGTACGAAAAAGTCGTCGATCGTTTGCTCGCCTCAAACCATTACGGCGAACATCTTGCGCGCGGGTGGCTTGACCTGGCGCGCTATGCGGATTCCAATGGTTACCAGGTGGACATCGCCCGTTCCATGTGGCCGTACCGTGAATGGGTGATCAATGCTTTCAATCGCAACCAGCCGTTCGACCAGTTCACCATCGAGCAGCTCGCCGGCGACCTGTTGCCCAACGCCACGCTGGAGCAGAGAATCGCCACCGGTTTCAACCGCAACACCAAGTCCAACGACGAAGGCGGCGGCGATGATGAGGAGTATCGAACCAAGGCGGTGAAGGACCGCGTGGCAACGACCGCGGCGACCTGGCTGGGCCTGACGATGATGTGCGCGGAATGCCATTCGCACAAGTATGACCCAATCTCGCAGGAAGAGTACTATCGTTTCTACTCGTTCTTCAACAACACGACCGATCGCGGCAACAGCACCGATCCGAGTATTGCCGTCCCCGCCCCGCCGGTGCAGCAAAGAGTCGATTACCTCCACTCGCAACTCGCACGGCTGAAACAGGATTTGGCCGAAACGGAAAGAATCCTGCCTGCCGCACAGGAAGCTTGGGAGCGCCGCATCGCCGGCCAAACGAACGTCTGGATTACACTCAACCTGACCAGCGCAATCTCCACTGGCGGCGCGACCATCACCAACCTGCCCGACCAATCGATTCTCGTCGGCGGATTGAACCCAACTTACGACACTTACCAGATTTCCGCCGAAACCGATTTGCAAAACATAACAGCGGTCCTGCTGGAAGTGCTGCCCGATCCGAGCCTGCCCAAGAACGGTCCGGGTCGTTGGAGCCAGACCGGCAATTTCATTCTGGACGAATTCGGGATGACGGCGTCGCCGAAATCAGGTGACGCCGTTGCTCCCAGAACCGTCTTCTTCGGCAAGGCGAGCGCCGATTGGGAACAACAGTATTATCGCGCCGAACATGCGATCGATCGCAACCCGAGAACCGGCTGGGCCATCGCGCCAAAGTTCGGCCAGCGGCACTTTCTCATCGCCGAGTTGAGGGAACCGCTCGCCAGCAAAGACGGCGCGAAAATCGGATTCCGGTTCGATTCGTATCACGGCAACAGCCACAGCATCGGTCGGCTTCGGCTCTCGGTAACGACGGAGAAAGACCCCGCCGCGCTTTGGCCGGTGCCGACCGAAGTGGCGGATTTGCTCGCCGTGCCGGCAGCGAAACGCACGCCGGAGCAACAGCGGCTGCTTGCAGCGCACTACCGCACCGTGTCGCCGACCGTCCGCCAGATCGAACGGGAAATCTTCCGCCTAAACGAACGCGAAGTGGAGCTGGCCAATACGAAGTACACCTCGCTCGTGGTGAAGGAACGCGACGAACCTCGGGCGACCTACGTTCAAGTGCGCGGAAACTTTTTGGAAAAAGGCAAGGAGGTTACGCCCGGCGTCCCCGCGATTCTGCCGCCCTTGCCAACCGATCAACCGACCAATCGCCTCGCGCTCGCACGCTGGCTGGTTGATCCGCAAAATCCTTTGACCGCGCGCGTGACCGTGAACCGGCTGTGGGAGCGGGTGTTCGGCACCGGCATTGTGAAGACGAGCGAGGATTTCGGCAAACAAGGCGAAGCGCCGTCGCATCCAGAGTTGCTCGATTGGCTCGCCTGCGAATTTATGTCACCAACCGTTGCGCACCGCGATTCACGTCTCACGGATCACGCATCACGGATCACGCCTCACTCCTGGAACGTGAAACACATCATGAAGCTGATCGTCATGTCGGCCGCGTATCGCCAAAGCGCCACCGCCAATGAGGAGCTGCTGGAGAAGGACCCCTACAACCGGCTGCTGGCTCGCGGCCCGCGGTTTCGCATGGACGCCGAGATGATCCGCGACCAGGCTTTGGCCGTGAGTGGACTGCTGAATCCAGAAGTCGGCGGGCCGAGCGTGTATCCCGTTCAAGTGGCGAACTTGTGGAAGGAGCTCGGCTTCCTGCGTCCCGAGATCGGCATGGACGAATGGCCCACGAGCGAAGGACCGGAGCTTTACCGTCGCGGAATTTACACTTTCTGGCGCCGGGTCTGCACGTATCCGACCTTCGCGACGTTCGACGCACCAAGCCGCGAAGTGTGCATCTCGCGACGGCCGCGCAGCGACACGCCGTTGCAGGCGTTGGCGGCGTTGAACGATCCCGCATTTCTGGAAACCGCACGGGTGTTCGCTCAACGCATTCTCCTCCACGGCGGTTCTGATCCGAACCAACAAATCGAATATGCGTTTCGGCTTTGTCTCGCCCGCTCTCCCACGAAATTGGAACGGCAACGCCTGGTAAATCTTTACGAGCAGCAATTGAAAAGTTTTGAGCGCGATGCCAGGTCAGCCGAAGAACTGGTCAGGCAGGGTTTAGCCGAGCGCCCCGCTGATCTGGACATTCGCAAACTGGCGGCGTGGATGATGGTGGGAAATGTTTTGTTAAATCTGGATGAAACGCTCACGAAGGAATGAAATACCAAAATACCCAAGCACCCAAATACCCAGAACTGATTCAATGCCAGGATTCCCGAACGTGGCGCGGTGAGGAGGATTTTTGGAATGGAACGACTATGCCAGTGACTGGCGAACTGCGTGAAGAACCCAACCACAGAAAGCCATACGACTTGGAAGAGCGAACCGCACAGTTCGGCGAGGCCATTATTCGCTTTGCGAAGAAGATTCCTCAAAATCCAGCAAACAACCGTTTGATCGGGCAGTTGGTCGGAGCCGGCACGAGTATCGGCGCGAACTATTGCGAAGCGGATGATGGGGTTTCGCGGAAGGACTACAAGAACCGGATCGGGACTTGCAAGAAAGAAGCAAAAGAGACGAAATTCTTTTTGCGGATGGTGGCGGTGGCCGAAGAAACACTCAAACCGGAAGCCCGAGTGCCTTGGCAAGAAGCGAAGGAATTGCATCTTATTTTCTGCTCAATTTACGCAAAATGAAAAAAACACCCAAACACCATGAAGAAAATACCCAAACACCAAAATACCCAAGGACCCAAATGCTCAGGGAATCTTACGCACTGCAACTCGCAGGATTGGGTGTTTGGGTCTTTGGGTGTTTGGGTACTTAAAGCCCTATGAGAACGCCATTGACCATTACCGACGAACTTCGCTCCGAAGAATACGGCAAGCTGATAACGCGCCGGAAATTTTTCCAACAATGCGGCACCGGCATGGGCGCACTGGCTTTGGCGTCGTTGCTGAACGAAAATCTTTTCGCCGCTCCGACCTCAACCGCCGCTGGTTCGACGCCACTCGGCCCGCATTTCCAGCCCAAAGCCAAAAATATCATCTACCTTTTTCAATCCGGCGGACCGTCGCATCTCGACCTGTTCGATTACAAACCGGAACTCATCAAGCGCAATGGTCAGCAGATGCCGGATGAAATCTTGAAGAACATCCGGTTGGCGCAAATTGGCAAGAACGCCTCCGTCTTGGGCACGAGCTACAAATTCAAACAATATGGCAAATCGGGCGTGTGGCTCTCGGAATTGTTGCCGCACCTTTCGACCATCGTGGACGAAGTCGCGTTCGTGCAAGGAGCCTATTCCGAAGCGTTCAACCACGACCCAGCCACGCTCTTCTGGAACACCGGTGCGCAACTTGCCGGCCGGCCCAGCATGGGCTCCTGGTTCAGCTACGGTTTGGGAACTGAGAACAAGGACTTGCCGGCCTTTGTCGTGATCACCACAGGGGCGGGCCAACCGCTCACCAACAATTCATGGGGCAGCGGATTTCTTCCCACCGTCCACCAGGGCGTTCAACTCCGCTCGCAAGGCGATCCGGTCCTGTTCGTTTCCAATCCCAAGGGCATGGGTGCCGAACGCCGCCGACAATCGCTCGACGCCATCCGCGACCTGAACCAGATGCGTTACGATGTGTTGCGCGATCCGGAAATCGCCACGCGCATTTCGGCTTACGAACTGGCTTACCGGATGCAAACCAGCGTGCCGGACGTGATGGACATTTCCAAAGAGCCGCCCGCCATGCACGAAGCGTATGCCACGACGCCAGGCCGGGCCTCGTTTGCGAACAACTGTTTGCTGGCGCGTCGGCTGGTCGAACGCGGCGTGCGCTTCGTCCAATTGTATCACCGTGGCTGGGACCATCACGGCGGCGTGGACGGAAACCTTGCCTTCGACCTCAAAAAGCGTTGCCTCGAAACCGATCAACCGACAGTCGCGCTGATAAAGGATCTAAAAGAGCGCGGACTGTTGGATGAAACCCTAATCATTTGGGGTGGTGAATTCGGACGCACGCCGATGATGCAGGGCAAAATGCAGCCCGACCTGATGGGCCGCGACCATCATCCGCACGGCTACACGGTCTGGCTCGCCGGCGGCGGCATCAAGCCGGGCATCGTTTACGGCAAGACGGATGAATTCGGATTTTACGCCATCGAAGACAAGGTCCACGTCCACGATTTGCACGCTACGATCCTGCACCTGTTCGGCTTGGAGCACACCAAGTTGACCTACCGATTCCAAGGTCGCGACTATCGCCTGACCGACGTGCACGGCGAGGTTGTAAAACCTTTGCTGGCTTAGCGAGCAGGAAGCCTGCGCACGTTTAACCGCCAATGACCTAGGACAAATTCATGTTGCATCTGCAACATGAAACTGTCCAGACATTTGATCGGCCAAAAAGTTTCTCTGCCTTCGATTTCACGGCACAGTCTCCCGGCTTTTTTAAGATTGTCGGAAACGCTTTTTTCGGCTTATGGTTACTGCACAATGTGGCGGCGTGACGTATGAATCTTTCGCTGTGTAATGCCCATCAGGGCTGTCGTTGGCTGCTGACCGGGTTCTTGGTCTGCACTTATGCGGCGAGTTCATCGGCAAAATCACCAGCCAGCCCCGCGAAGATCGACTTCAACCGCGACATCCGACCCATCTTTTCCGAGCACTGCTACGCCTGTCACGGCCCGGACGAGCGCAAACGCAAGGCCGGTCTGCGTCTCGATGTTCAAGCGGACGCCTTCAAGGAATTGAAATCCGGCAATCACGCTCTGGTGGCGGGCGATTTGTCGAAGAGTTCCCTGGTTGCGCACATCACTTCAACGGACCCGGACGAAATCATGCCGCCACCCAAGCACAACAAGCCGCTCAAGCCGGAACAGATTGACTTGTTGAAACGCTGGGTGCAGGAAGGCGCGCAGTGGAAGAAGCATTGGGCGTTCATTCCGCCCGAGCGCGCCGAACTCCCGGCGGTCAAGGATCAGAAGTGGCCGCGCAACCCGATTGATTATTTCACCCTCGCCCGGCTCGAAAAGGAAAAGCTCAAGCCAAATCCGGAAGCCGACAAGCCCACACTGGTCCGCCGCGCCACGCTCGATCTGACTGGATTGCCGCCGACCATCGAAGAGGTGGACGCCTTCCTGGCCGACAAGTCGCACGATGCTTACGAAAAACTGGTGGATCGCCTGCTGTCGTCGCCGCACTACGGCGAGCGGATGGCCCAAAACTGGATGGACCTCGCGCGCTACGCCGACACCAGCGGTTACCACTTCGACGGCGTCCGCTTCATGTGGCTGTGGCGCGATTGGGTCATCAAAGCTTTCAACGACAATAAACCCTACGACGAGTTTACCGTCGAACAACTCGCCGGTGATCTGCTTCCCAAGCCAACGCAATCGCAGCGCGTCGCGACCGGCTTTGTCCGCAACAACATGACCAACGACGAGGGCGGGGCCGACCCGGACGAGTATCTCAACAAGTACGTGGTTGATCGGGTCAACACGCTCGGCGCCGTGTGGCTCGGCCTCACGGTGGGTTGCACCGAATGTCACGACCACAAGTATGATCCGCTGACAACGAAGGAGTTTTATCGGCTTTACGCCTTCTTTCACAACGTGCCAGAGAAAGGCCTGGACCGCATCCGCACGGACAACCCGCCGCCGCGATTGCCGGTGCCCACCCAGGAGCAGGCGTTGCAATTCGTCGAGGCGGACTTCGCGCTCAAGGATGCCGAGAAGACGTTGCAGGATCGCTCCAACGAACTCGGCGAGACGCAGGAGAAATGGGAACGCGAAACCAATGCCAAACCGCCACCGAAACCAAACAACGAAGGGTTGGTGGCTTTGCTTAAGTTCGATGATTCCCTGAGCGTTCCATCTCCCTTCGGAGAAGATGAGGGCAAGCTCATCGATTCCGAGAAGCCTGAGTTTGCCGATGGTAGGCTCGGCAAAGCGCTGAAGTTGGACGGCAAAGCGTACGCGGATTTTGGCCCGCTCGTCAGTTTCGAGCGCACCAACGCCTTCAGCTACGGCGCATGGGTGAAACTTGAAGGCGACGGCGCGGTGTTGAGCAAGATGGAGAAGGGTCCGGGCTATCGCGGTTTCGATCTCTTCTACGCCGACGAACGTTTCGAGGTGCATCTCGCCAATGCCTGGCCGGACAATGCGCTGAAGGTCCAATCGAAGGACAAGTTTCCCAAAAACCAGTGGCAGCACGTGTTGGCAACTTATGATGGCTCGGGTAATGCCTCAGGCGTCAAGCTGTATATCAACGGCCGCGCCCGAGATCTGAAGACCGAGAAAGATAACCTCACCGAGACCATCACCAACAGTGAGCCAGTGCGCATCGGCGCGCGGAACGGTGAATCGACCGTGAAGGGTTTGGTGGACGATCTGCGCTTTTACAATCGAGCGCTCTCGGCGGAGGACGCGCGATTGCTGACCTTCAACGGTTTTCTGCCCATCATCGCCAAGTCGCGTGGACATCGGAGCGACGAAGAGCGCGCTGAATTGCAAAAGTTCTACAAAGAGAACTACGCCGTCGATTACCTTCGCTCGGAAACCGCGCTCGCCGACGCGCGCAAGCAGAAGGAAGAATTCTACAAGAAGATTCCCACGACCTTGGTCATGGAAGAGATGACGCCACCGCGCGACACCTTCCTACTCGTGCGCGGCGATTTCCGCAATCCGGGCGAGAAGGTCACACCCGGCACTCCGTCCGTCCTGCCACCGCTGCCGGAAGGTGAAACCAATCGGCTGACGTTGGCCCGCTGGCTTGTTTCCAAAGATCATCCGCTGACGGCACGCGTCACGGTAAACCGTTACTGGTCGCTGTTCTTTGGTGAGGGACTCGTCAAAACGATCAACGACTTCGGCTCCCAAGGCGAATGGCCGAGTCATCCGGAATTGTTGGACTGGCTGGCCGTGCAGTTCCGCGACGGCGGTGAAATCCGACAGCGCGGCGGTAAGAGTTCGCGCTTCGAGCGAAGCAGCGCCAGCGCGTGGGACGTGAAGGGTTTGGTGCGTTTAATGGTGACGAGCGCCACCTACCGGCAATCCGCCGCCGTCACGCCGGAGAAACTGGAGCGCGACCCTTACGACCGCCTCTTTACCCGTGGTCCGCGCGTGCGACTGGATGCCGAATTTGTTCGCGACAATGCGCTGGCGGTGTCGGGTCTCCTCAACGACAAAATCGGCGGACCGAGCGTGAAGCCTTATCAACCACCCGGCACCTGGGACGGTGTCGATGCGAAGTACGTGCAGGACAAGGGCGACGCCCTTTATCGCCGCGGCATGTATGTCTTCTGGCGGCGCTCGGCGCATTATCCTTCCTTTGCGACGTTCGACGCGCCCAACCGCGAGGTCTGCACCTTCCTCCGTCAACGCACGCAGACACCGTTGCAATCCCTGGTGTTGATGAACGATCCGGTGTACGTCGAAGCTGCGCGCGGACTGGCGGAACGCGTGTTGCGCGAAGAACCTAAAGACACGGACAAACGAATCGTGCGCGCCTTCCGCCACACGCTCGGTCGCGTGCCGAAATTGGATGAGGTCGCCGTTCTGCACAAAACGTACGAACAACAATTAACTAATTTCAAACAGGACACGAAGGCCGCGGAAGACTTGCTGAAGGTTGGCGAATCGCCGCTACCCGAGAAAGCTGATCCTGCCGAGTTGGCCGCGATGACCGCCGTGGCCAACGTGCTGTTGAACCTCAACGAAACCATCACCAAATAGCTGCCATGATTTTTCAAAACGAAATCCAGAAAACCCTTTCCCGTCGCGCGTTTCTCACCCGCAGCACCACCGGTCTCGGAGCGCTCGCGCTGTCATCGTTGTTGAACCCGCGATTGTTCGGTGCGGAAGAAGGCGGATTGAAATCCACAGGCGCGCTCAAGGCGTTGCACTCTCCCGCCAAAGCCAAGCGGGTCATCTACATGTTTCAATCCGGTGCGCCGTCGCACCTCGATCTGTTCGATTCCAAACCAAAGCTCAAGGAGATGACGGGCGTGGAATTGCCGCCCAGCGTGCGCATGGGCCAACGCATCACCGGCATGACGGCGGGCCAGGCGGTGCTGCGTTGTGTGGGGTCAGCCTACGACTTCAAACGTTACGGCAAATCGGGTGTCGAGTTGAGCAGTATGATTCCGAACATCGGCGGCATCGTGGACGACATCGCCATCATCCGCTCGATGTTCACCGAGCCGATCAACCACGATCCCGCGGTCACGTTCATGGGCACAGGCAATCAACAACCCGGCCGCCCGACGATGGGAGCGTGGGTTGCCTACGGCCTCGGGAGCGAGAACGCCGACCTGCCCGCGTACGTGGTGCTCACCAGCGGCAGCGGCGGCCAGTCATTACAGGTGCGCTATTGGGGCAACGGCTTTCTCTCCGCCAATTATCAGGGCGTGCAGTTTCGCAATCAGGGCGACCCGGTGGTTTATGTTTCCAACCCGCCGGGCTTGAGCGGCACAGCGCGTCGGCAGTTGATCGATGCGATGCAGGAGTTGAATCGCAAACAACTCGGCGCGCTCGGCGACCCGGCCATCGCCACGCACATTGACAATTACGAACTCGCGTTCCGCATGCAAACGAGCGTGCCGGAGTTGATGGACATCGCGAAAGAGCCGAAGGAAATCCTGGAGATGTATGGCGCCGAACCGGGCAAGGCGTCCTATGCGAACAATTGTCTCCTGGCCCGGCGTCTGGCCGAACGCGGCGTGCGCTTCATCCAGCTTTGTCATCGCGACTGGGACCATCACGGCGGCCTGCCCAACGGCATCAAAACCCAGACGAAGAACACCGACCAGGCCAGTGCCGCGTTGATCAAAGACCTCAAGCAACGCGGTCTCCTCGACGACACCTTGGTGATCTGGGGCGGTGAGTTCGGGCGGACGGCCTATTCCCAAGGCGAGATCAAGAAAGACGATTTCGGTCGCGACCATCATCCGCGCTGCTTCTCGCTCTGGATGGCCGGCGGCGGAATCAAGCCGGGACTGGTTTACGGCGCGACCGACGACTTCGGCTACAACATCGTCGAGAACCCGGTTAACGTGCATGATTTCCACGCCACGATGCTCCACTGTCTCGGCATCGATCACACCAAGCTCACCTACCGCTTTGAAGGCCGCGACTTCCGCCTGACCGATGTCAGTGGGGAGGTTGTCAAAGATTTGCTGGCGTAAAGAACGGGCAAAGTGGACTGATTGGGTAACACCTTGCGCCGAAGCAGGGCAATGCCGAACGACAGCGCCAGTTTTTCAGCAAACAGCCTTGGCTTCTCCGTTATCGAGTTTCCACGTTCAGGTTTGCGTTTGTAACGCATTGAAATACCATCCGTGCCAGCCATCATGCACTGGATCGCGCCATCTGAAAAAGACACCGTCGGCGGGCACGCAATGCCTGCACGGCATTTTGCGGGTGTGCCGAAGTTCGGCACTCGGAACTCGACGTTAGACGCTGACGTGTTTCGACATTCGACATTCCTGCCGCATCTGGATTCAACTCTTCTACTCCACGCTCAACGCCCAGGGCCGCGCCGGATTCGTGATGGCCAGCGGCGCAAGGAACGGGCACTATCACTGGATGAAGCTTACCGCAGGCGTCCGCAAATACGCCGCCAAACTGGGCATCGCCGAAGAAGAGGCGTTCAAGAAAGGTATGGAGGAAAAGTCGAAGGAATTTGTGGGGAAAAGCGCGGAAGTTTACGCCAAGGGGGTAATTCCAGGAACAGCTCGTCACTAATCTGTGGTATGGCGAAGAACGAAATATTTGCGCAAGTAAGACGGGCAACCGTGGGGTTGGTGCTTTTCCATCCGAACATCCCACAGAAACCATATACAATCGTTGGTTCGGGATTCTGCGTTGACCCGAACGGGGTTGTCGTTACGTGCCAACACATAGTCTCTGCCTTCATGGAAAAGTCTGTCCCGGACCACATGGCAGAGTTTGATCCGGCAGAACGAAAATCCAAGCTTCACCATGAAGACAATGTGAAGATACAAATTCCTTTCGTTGTTTTCCTCATTCCTGGTGACGTTCCGCATCAAATCAAGGCTCTGCTTTGTCGCGTGGATCAAATTATGGCCAGAACGGACTGTGACTTGGCTCTCGTTCGTGTTCTTCCACATACGGCACTGCCGAATGGGTATCCCTTCCTTGAAATCGAACCATACGACGACATCAGTGAAGGCGATGAAATAGCAACTTACGGATACCCGCTGGGCAATTTCCTCTTTGAGCAGATCGGAACTATCACAAGTTCATTTACGCGAGGCAGCATAAGTTCAATCGTTCCCTCGCAGGGAATCCTGCGAGAGCACCTGAGGATGTTCCAATTGAATCTTACTGCGACCTATGGCAACAGTGGCGGGCCTGTTTTTGCGGTGAGAACAGGGAGAGCGTTTGGCGTATTGCAGGGTGGAATCGTTGACCGACAAGGAACAATTTTACCCGGTTTATCGCGAGCAGAGCCGGTTTATCCGGTCGTGAATTCAAAAGATGTTGGCTTAATCAAGTTTGCTCCTCCCGGCCAGCTTCCGTCGCCAGAACAAATCAAGAAGGCGTGGGGTGTACCAAATTGACTGGAGCACTGTGTGCCGATGGATTACGCGAAAACATGATTTTGAAATAACGACAACATGCCAACCGGTCATCCATGCCTTGAAGTTTTTGTCCGCTGCGCGGATGCGATTCGCGCGAACAAGCTAATTCGCCGCGAAAGCAGGCAGGACAAGGAGTTTCATTTCCAAAACTGGTTCAAGGCACGGCTCGACGAAACCGCATTGAACTTTGAAGTCGGCGGACGGAACACTTATCCCGATTTTCGCCTGGTCTCATCAACGGACGGCTTCGAGGTGAAGGGGCTTGCGTATCCCGGACGCGAAGCCAACTACGACTGCAATAGCCAAGTTCCATCAGGCAGCCACAACGGGCGGACCATTTTCTACATCTTCGGGCGTTATCCCGCCGAGCCGGACGGCGACTCATATCCAGTGCTCGATCTGGTGGTTTGTCACGGTGATTTCCTCAACGCCGACCACGACTACGTTCACAAGAACAAAAGTGTGAAAGGCTTCGGCAGCTACGGCGACATCATGATTCGTGACCGAAAAATGTATGTCGCTCCCACGCCGTTTGGCCTGACGACTGGCACAGCGCACAACCAAACCCTGATTGTTCCCGCCGACTTTCGCGCGGACTCCCGTTTTCGTGCGGTCGGGAAGCTCGCGCGGCGGGAAGCGGAAAAGCTGATTGTCGGGTACACGTTCGACTTGCGGACGAACACGTTGAAGCCTGAGTCGGTGAACAATCCAGCAGCGGGCAAGGAGCACAACTTCGTTGCTTATCGTCTCAAGGGTTCAGCGACTGAGGCAGTGGCGATGCGTCCGCCGCGCGAGGTTATCGCGGAGGTCGCGGAAGCTGCGGAGGAAGATGAATAATCCGCTTCGATCCAACGGACATCCGCGCGCACGCAGGCTCATCGAGTCGGATTTGTTCCCCTTTGAGTTCATCTCGCAACTTGCGGAGATGGAGAGTTGGCGCAAGGAGGTCTATCGGCCCATTTACCATATTCACAAGTGGTGGGCGAAGCGTCTGGGTTCTGTCTTTCGAGGTATCTTGCTCGGCTCGGCTTTGCCGGACTCCGAGAATCTTGTCGAAGCGTTTTACCGGCAGCACGACTTCGCCGGCTTGGCGGTTTTCGACCCGTTCATGGGGAGCGGAACGACGATTGGTGAAGCCCACAAACTTGGCTTCACGGCGCTGGGGCGCGACATCAATCCCGTCGCTTGCGAATCAGTTCGGGTCTCACTCGGCACGCTCGACCGCGATGCGCTGATGAAAGCCTTCGGCCAGCTTTCAGCCGGTGTTGGCGAGCGCATCCGGGCGCTTTACCAAACTGCGGACGCCGAGGGACACGTTTGCGACGCGCTGTATTTTTTTTGGGTTAAGACACTTCCCTGTCCGGCTTGCTCTGCAAGCGTGGATTTGTTTCCGACCTACATCTTCGTTCGTAACGCCTATCCTGACCGCAAGCCAGAAGTCCGCGTTGTCTGCCCGGAATGCGCTGGGATTTTCGCCGCAGATGTCAACGACGAGCAGAGCCGCTGTCCTCATTGCCAACACGATTTTGATTTGCATTGCGGCCCGGCAAGCGGCGCGTCGGCGACCTGCCAGAGGTGTCGCCATGTCTTTCCAATCGCCAAGACCGCCAAAGCAATTGGGCATCCGCCAAAGCATCGGATGTTCGCCAAACTTGTCCTCAACAGTTCCGGCGAAAAGCTATACCTGCCCGTTACTCGCAAGGATGAACTCGCTTATCAACAATGTTCGGAAGAATTGAATCGGAGCAAACTCCCGCTCCCGACATTGAAACTAAAGGACGGCTACAACACACGTCAGGTGCTTAACTACGCCTATCGCTCGTGGCGTGAATTCTTCAACGACCGCCAGCTACTCGCGCTCGGTTGGCTGCACGCCGCCATTCTCAAACTGCCCGACGACGCAGCGCGAGCGGCCTTGCGAACTGTTTTCTCCGGCGTCTTGGAGTTCAACAACATGTTCGCCTCCTACAAAGGCGAGGGCACGGGAGCAATCCGGCACATGTTCGCGCACCACATTTTGAAGCCCGAACGAGTTCCGATTGAAGGCAACGTCTGGGGAACGTCAAAGAGTTCAGGCTCGTTTTCCACGCTGTTCAAATCACGGCTGCTGCGCGCCATTGAATATCACGCAGCCCCGTTCGAGTTGGAGATTGAGCGAACGAACGGCAGCAGCAACGGCAAGCGTGTTTTCGGCGGGAGCGCCCCGTTCAGTGGGCGCGTCGAAACGAAGTGGCCTCCATCGTCAAAGACAACTCCTCGCGCCATCCATCTCTCCTGTGGTAGTTCGTCGTCAACCGGTTTGACTGACGCCAGCGTGGACTTGGTCGTGACCGACCCGCCGTTCTTTGACAACGTGCATTACTCGGAACTGGCCGACTTCTTTTTTGCCTGGCAGCAACTCGGTCCGTCGCCGTTTGTCGGCAAGCGCATGACCACGCGCCATGCCGAAGAAGTGCAGGATACCAGCGCGGAGCAATTCGCAGCGAAGCTGCGTGCTGTTTTTGCTGAATCTTGCCGGGTGTTGAGGGAGGACGGTTTGCTCGTATTCACTTACCACCATTCTCGGATGGATGGCTGGACATCATTGGCTGACGCCGTAGTCGGCGCTGGCTTCTCGCTCGTGAACTGCCATCCCGTGAAATCCGAGATGTCCGTTGCTGCGCCCAAGTCCCAAGCCAAAGAACCAATCCAACTCGACATTGTTTTGGTTTGCCGGAAGCAAATTGCAGACATCCGAAAAAGGTCTGATATCAAGATTGCGTTCCAGCGGGCAGTCGAGCGCGCCACATCGAAGGCGAGCCGACTGAAGGATTGCGGCCTGACGCTTTCAGTCAATGACCGGCGTGTCATTCTAATCAGCCAATTTCTTGTCGAGACCTGTGCTGGGCGTTCTGCTGACCAACTTTCCGATGCCCTGTCGAGCAGCCTGACTGATCTAGATTTGGCCGCGATGCGACTGCTTGAATCGCAGGCAACCCAACGCGCGCAGCCTGCGAAGCGAGACGAGAGGCAGCTTGCTTTGCTCGACAAAAAGAGAACCAAACATCCTTCCACGGACACGAAGGGGATTGCGACGCCCGTAATTTACCGGCGAACTCGACGACGGCTTCATCAAAGGCCGGCATTGTGAATTGGTTTCGACACGACCGGCGAGGTGGTGCTCGAGTCCCGGTTGCCTGCGGCGTTGGAGCGGGAGCTGGACGAGTTGATGTATGCGCTCTACGGCCTGACACCGGAGGAAATCAAACTCGTGGAAGGCGCAGCCAAGTGAGCTATGTGTGCTGAGTCATCTGGGATGACGCACCGGTTCTTACTGTCGGGCAAAAGCGTTTATCGAGTTGAAGAAGCCCGGCTCGCCTCCAGAAATCAATCCAGGCAGGTTGTCGGCGTCGGCTATTCGTCAGGCTGGTTGAAAGATTTGGAAATAAATCTCGCGGTTGACCACCACGCGAGTTGTATGTTCGCGCCGAACCCAGATGCCAAAACAAAAGCCATGGAGCGATTGGTGGAGCGGAGGCCGGACGAGTTGTTGTCTGCGCTCTACGACCTGACGCCGGAGGAATTCAAACTCGTGGAAGCGGCGGCGAAATGAAATTGCCCAATCCAGACAACCTGATGGTGGAGTGCGAGAAGATCGCGGATTACTTGCTGAATCCGGCGCATCGTTACGGTGCGAGCAAGGCGCGTTTCTTCGTCGAGTTCGGCTTTCGGATCGAGCAATGGGAACGATTGGCGGAAGCCTTGCGCGAGCACGGTCGCACGCACGACGTGGCGCGGACGCGGGAGACAGGGTTCGGCCCACGATACGCGGTGGAAGGAAACTTGAACACACCCATTGGTCGGCGTCCGCGCGTGCGCAGCGTGTGGCAAATGGATGAAGGCATGGTTGCGCCGCGATTGATTACAGCATATCCTTTGGAGGACTGATGAAAATAAAAGAACATGATTGTGTCGTGTTGACCAAGAACCTGCCGGAGGAAGGTCTGGTGGCGGGTGATGTCGGCACCGTCGTCCACATTCATAAAAATGGAGTGGCTTACGAGGTGGAGTTCGTCACCCTCGCAGGTCGAACTGTGGCGGTGGCGACGGTGGAAGCGTCGCAGCTGCGCCCGGTCGGCAAGCGGGACATCAGCCACGTTCGCGAGTTGGAAATCGCGTGAGCCATGACGATCACGAAGAAAACCGCCGCTGTGGTGACAGTTGAGACTTCGCAAGTCTGTCCATTTGGCAAACGGGAAAACACTCACGCGCGGGAATTGCAACACGCTTGAGCAATGAAAATCAGCCACGACCCGGAAATTGACGCCCTCTACATTCGATTCGTTGAGGGGAACCGCGAGTGTCGCACGGTGCGGCTCAACAAGGAGGTGGCGCTCAACATCGGAGAAGGTGAACAGCTTGTGGGTATCGAGATGTTGGACGCGAGGGAAGTCCCCGGCGCGGGCAAAGTCCCTGCGGTGATGTTGGAAGGACTTGAATCCGCCACTGCCCAGCTTGTCCTCCACGATAAGCCCGCCAAGAAGTACGGCGCGTAAACCTGCCGTCAAACCTACTGTCGTTGCGACGCAGATCAGGTCATTTGTGCCGAGTTGGACAAGAAGGACAACCACCGGATGAATTACCTGTTCGGTGCAATTGAGAATCCGAGAATCAACAAGGCGATTGTTGATGTGCTGGAGGGAACGATGCGGGCATCCTGAATATCCATAAAGGTGAAAACCCGCTGTGGCCCCATGGCGTTTTGCGTTAGCGGGAGGAGAGCAAAGCGGTAATGATGCCGGTGTGAGGGCGAGCAAGAGAATTGCAATTTTCATCCTGATGGTGACGGTTGCCGGAGGATTTCTATTTTATAATCTGCGAACCTCTGAACCGAGCTATCAGGGGAAATCCTTGTCGCGGTGGATTCGCGGATTGGAATATGAGAACGTCAGCCCGACGGACGAACAGCGCGCCGCCTTGCGCGCCATGGGAGACCCCGCTGTCACCGGGCTCGTCGCAATCCTGCAAAGGCGGGACTCGCCCACTAAACGCAAGTTCGTCGCCTATGCCCAACAACACGCGGAAATTCACAATCGGTTCATTGCTCCGCGTCACGTCATCCCTGAGAACGTATATCATGCTCAAGCCGCAACTGCTCTGGGAGAAATCGGCCCGGCGGCGCGAGCAGCGATTCCGGCGCTGACGGTCGCGAGCACTGATAGCTATTTTGTAGTTGCCGCCCGCGCCAAGGCCGCCCTGATAAAAATCCGGCAGGATCCAATCACGCCTTTGCTGGCCTTGCTTGAGGATACCCGTTCGACAAATTGGAGCCAGGCAGCTTGGATGGTAAAATACCTTGGCACCAATGCCGAAGCGGCAGTCCCTCTCCTGGTCAGCGCCCTGCAAAGCACGAATGTTGGTGTTCGACACTCCGCACTGTCGGCTTTGGGAGGAATTGCGAGCCGTCCCGACATTGCTGTTCCTGCGCTGATCGGCTGCCTGCAGGATCAAGACGCCGGCGTCCGCAGAAGTGCCATAGACGCGCTCTGCAAGTTCAAAGAGGCCAAGCCGCAATTCGTACCTTTGCTTTTGTCCAGCATGCAAGACATGGACAACAATGTCTGGCTTGGTGCGGCATTTGGATTGGAGAAACTCCTCGATAAGGATGAAAAGCGAATGCTTTATGTTCCAGCCCTCGTTAAGTCTCTGAAGAATCCTAATCCGACCATTCGTGAAAATGCTGAGATGTTTCTCAAACGCAACGATCCGGAAGCCGCCGCCAAGGCCGGGATCAAATGACCATGGCTGACACACCATTCGGCAATTACCAATTCGAAATCTACAACCCCGGACCGGCGTCGAGGGTGACGGAGGTTCCTTTCAGTTTTAGCGAGTTGGAGCAACGGGCCTGCGAAAAACTCAGTCCGGGCGGATTTGGTTACGTCGCCGGCGGCGCGGGCGCCGAGGAAACGATGCGGGCGAACCGTGAGGCTTTCGGGCGCTGGCGCATTGTGCCCCGGATGTTGCGCGACGTCGCTTCCCGCGATCTGCGAACGACGGTGCTGGGCACACCGATGCCCGCTCCGGTGATGCTGGCCCCGGTCGGTGTGTTGAGCATCGTTCACCCCGAGGCAGAGCTGGCCGTGGCGCGCGCAGCGGCGGGACTGGGGTTGAACATGATATTGAGCACGGCGTCCTCGCGCACTTTGGAGGAGGTCGGCCAAGTGATGGGATCGAGTCCCCGCTGGTTTCAACTTTACTGGCCCAGGAGCCGGGAACTCGCCGCGAGTTTCTTGCACCGTGCCGAACAAGCGGGCTACCGCGCGATCGTCGTTATATTGGACACCATGCTGCTCGGCTGGCGGCCTCGCGATCTGAAACGGGCCTATCTTCCATTCCTGCGTGGTGAGGGCCTCGCCAACTATCTTTCCGATCCGGTCTTTTGCGCCGGCCTGGCGAAGCCGCCGCGAGAGGACATGGCTGCGGCCATCGCCCATTGGTCGGCGCTGTTCTCCGATCCGAGTGTGACTTGGGACGATCTGCGATTTTTGCGACAACACACGCGTCTGCCATTGGTGCTTAAGGGAATCCTCCATCCCGACGATGCCCGCCGCGCCGCCGATCTTGGCATGGACGGCGTCATCGTCTCGAATCACGGCGGCCGGCAGGTGGACGGCGCCGTGGCCGCGCTCGACGCCCTCCCCGAGGTGATTTCCGCCGCGGGAAGAATGGCCGTGCTCTTTGACAGCGGAATCCGCACCGGAGCGGATGTCGTCAAAGCACTGGCGCTGGGTGCAAGAGCGGTCTTGTTGGGCCGGCCGTACGTGTATGGTTTGGCACTGGCAGGAGAGGCCGGAGTCAGAGCCGTATTACGGGCGCTGCTGGCCGAGCTTGATCTAACCATGGCGCTTTCCGGAGTGTCGCGCGTGGACCAATTGTCGGCGGAGCTGTTGCAGCGCCGCGCGGACTGACCAGCCGAATGCCAACCGGCTCGAACAACTCGCGAACTTCCCTGATTGAAAATAGATGGTCACCCTGTCTATTATCGCACCCATGACCCTTCTGAAAAACCACCGCACAGCTTTCGCTGCCGCCTTGTTGTTCGTTTGTCTCTCCGGGATCGCGGCGGACTCATCCAAACCAATCACGCTTTCGGCGCGAGGCCGGGTCGAAACGCCCAAGGGCAGCGGCCAGTACGAGATCGTCAACAGAACTGTCGAATGGGATCCCAAGAAAACGGCCATCATCATCTGCGACATGTGGGACCAGCATTGGTGCAAAGGCGCGACGGAGCGCGTCGCCGAAATGGCACCGCGAATGAACGACGTCATCAAGGAAGCTCGCCGACGCGGCGTGTTCATCATTCATTGTCCTAGCGACACGATGAAGTTTTACGAGGGCACGCCGCAACGCAAACGCGCCCAGGATGCGCCCAAAGTCAAACCACCCGCCGACGTGAGCAAATGGAAATCTTTGAACCTGGCGAAGGAAGGCCCGTTGCCGATTGATGATTCCGACGGCGGTTGCGACGATCAGCCACAGTGCAAACAAGGCGGTCCGTGGAAACGTGAGATCGCGACGCTGGAAGTCGCACCGGAAGACGCCATCACGGACAACGGTGAGGAAGTCTATAATCTGCTGCACCAAGCCGCCATCGACAACGTCATCATCATGGGTGTACACGCCAACATGTGCGTGCTGGGCCGGCCATTTTCCATCCGGCAGATGGTGAGCGTGGGGAAGAACGTCCTGCTGATGCGTGACATGACCGACACGATGTACAACTCGCGCAAGCGTCCGTTCGTCAGTCATTTTGCCGGCACGGAACTTGTCGTCGAACACATCGAAAAGTTTTGGTGTCCCTCCATTACCAGCGCGGACATTCTCGGCGGACAACCATTCCGCTTTAAGGATGACAAACGTCCGCAAATCACCTTTCTCATCAATGAACCGGAATATCACACGGCGGAGACGCTCCCGGAATTCGCCAAAAAGGAACTCGCCTTTCGTGGTTTCAATTGCACGTTCCTTCATGCTGATGCCAGTGACACGAATGCTTTTTCCGGAATCGAAGCCATCAAGAATGCCGACCTGCTCGTGGTCAGCGTTCGTCGTCGCACGCCACCAAAGGAGCAGCTTGAACTCATCCGCCAACACCTGAACGCTGGTAAACCATCGGTGGGCATCCGTACCGCCAGCCACGCATTCGATGCGAAGCCGCCGGATGATCGTCACGAGGCGTGGAGCACGTTCGATGTCGATGTCCTTGGTGCGAACTATCAAGGGCATTACGGCAAGCAACCGGCCAACCAACCGGCGGCGCTGTTGAAAACCATTGCCGCCTCGACTCATCCGGTGTTAACGGGAATTCCAACAGATGAATTCCCGGTAATGTCGCATCTTTACAAAAGCCGCAACCCGGCACCAACGGTGACGCTACTCATGACCGGACACGTCGCAGGCAACGAAACAATCGAGCCAGTCGCCTGGGTGAACACGAGCAACCACCACCGCGTTTTCTACACGTCGCTGGGAAGTCCTGAAGATTTTCAATTACCCGCCTTTCGTCGCCTGCTTCTGAATGGAATCTTGTGGGCGTTGGATCAGCCGATTCCACCGCCGTGAGCGACATCTTTGCCGCATTTTCATTTGCCGTGAAATGTTGAGGAGGTTAATATGATCAACAATACAAACCCGAGTTTTCAGATTGTGAAAACGGCCAAAACAGCTTTACAAATGTTCGTTCCGCGAATTCTGCTCCTCGGTCTTATTACCTTGTTCGGTGGGCCTCCTGGCAACCAAACGCTCGTCGCAGAGCAAGCCAAGGTGGACTTTAGCCGTGAAATCCGACCGATCTTTGAAAGCCGCTGCTACGAATGTCACGGCGCACAGAAACAGAAGAGCGGCCTCCGCCTCGACCGAAAATCGAACGCCTTTCGCGGCGGCGATTCCGGCAAACCTGCCATTGTCGCAACCAAAATCAATGACAGCCCGTTGATCCAGAAAATCACGAGCCAAGACCCGGATGAAATGATGCCACCCAAGGGGGAGCGCTTGAGTGAAAAACAAGTTGGTTTGTTGCAGGCGTGGATTGAGCAAGGTGCTGCTTGGCCGGAAGAGGCGGAAAAGAAGCATTGGGCTTACGTCAAACCAACGCGCCCGGCATTGCCTAAAATCCAAAATAAAAAATGGCCGCACAATGACATCGACTACTTCGTTCTCGCGCGTTTGGAAAAAGAGAAACTCAAGCCATCACCGCCTGCGGATCGGGCCACATTGCTCCGCCGCGTCAGTCTGGACCTCATCGGACTCCCGCCGACATTGATGGAAGTGAACGATTTTCTGGCCGATAAAAGTCCGGAGGCCTACGAAAAAGTCGTCGATCGACTGCTGGCCTCGCCGCAATACGGAGAACGTTGGGCAAGGCCGTGGCTCGACCTCGCCCGTTACGCGGATACGCAAGGTTATGAAAAGGACAACCGTCGCACGATCTGGCCGTATCGCGATTGGGTGATCAACGCGTTGAACCGCAACCTGCCGTTCGACGAGTTCACGATCGAACAAATCGCCGGAGACATGCTGCCGGACGCTTCGCAGGAGCAGAAAGTTGCCACTGGCTTTCATCGCAACACGATGACCAATACCGAAGGCGGCACGGACAACGAGGAATTTCGTCATGAAGCGATTGTGGACCGGATCAACACCACGATGTCGGTCTGGATGGGCACGACCTTTGGCTGCTGCCAGTGTCACAACCACAAGTACGACCCCTTCACGATGAAGGAGTATTACCAGTTTTACGCGCTCCTGAACAACACCGCCGACGCCGACAACGACGACGAAAAGCCGGTGATGAAATTGCCAACCTCACAACAGGCCGAGCAACTGCGCAAATTGCGTGAGGAGATCGTCGTGCTGGATAAGAAATATAATGCTCAAACGCCGGAGCTGGTTGAATCGCAGACGAAGTGGGAACAAAAAACGGTCGCCGGATTGGCCAATTGGCTGGTACTCGATCCTACGGAGTTCACTTCAGCCGGCGGCGCGACGTTCACGAAGACGGAAGACAAATCGCTTCTCGCCGGCGGTAAGAATCCTTCCAACGATGTTTACACCGTCGTCGTGGGCACTGATCTCAAGAAAGTCACTGGCGTGCGATTGGAAGTTCTACCGGATGCCAACCTGCCGCAAAAATCACTGGGCCGTCATCCGAACGGCAGCTTTGTCCTCAGCCGCTTTGAAGCTGAGTTGATTCCGGGTGACAAATCGCAACCCGCCCTCCCAATTGTGTTTCAGAGCGCCAGCGCCGATTTTTCACAGGACGGCCACAGCGTCACCAATTTGATCGATGGCAAACCTGGTCCAGGCTGGGCGGTCAGCGCGGGCGACGAAAAGTTCCGCGTGGAGCGTTCTGCCTACTTCACGATTTCCAACCGCGTTGAATTCGATCAGGGCACGAGGTTGAAAATCACTCTCCGTCACGAATCACAATTCGGTGAAGCCAACATCGGACGCTTTCGGTTGTCGGTGACTGCGCTGGACGAACCGACGCCCGCGCCGACAGTGCCCGAATCAATCCGCAAAATTCTGGCCGTCGCTCAAGCGGAGCGCACTGATAAACAGAAGGAGGATTTGACCGCGCATTATCGTTCCATCGCGCCAGAGTTGAAACCCCTGCGCGACGAACTGGCGAAAGTGCGCCAGGCGGAATCCGATCTGGACAAGACCATTCCCACCACATCGGTGATGGAGGAACTGGCGAAGGGGCGCGAAACCCACATGTTGATTCGCGGTGGCTTTTTGAGCAAAGGAGACAAGGTTGAACCCGGCACTCCGGCGCTGTTTCATCCGCTCAAAGCGCGCACACCGGATAAGCTGCCCGACCGGCTGGACCTCGCTCACTGGCTGGTCAGCGAAGACAATCCCTTGACAGCGCGTGTCACCATGAACCGGTTTTGGGAACAGTATTTCGGAATCGGCATCGCGGAGACCGTCCAGGATTTCGGGACACAAGGCGAACCGCCTTCGCATCCGGAGTTGCTCGACTGGCTGGCCACCGAGTTCATGCGCCAGAAGTGGGACATGAAAGCGATGCACAAGTTGATCGTGATGTCGGCCACGTATTGTCAAAGCTCGCGCGTCACACCCGAACTCGTCCAGCGCGACCCATACAATCGTCTGCTGGCGCGCGGCCCGCGCGTGCGACTCGAAGCGGAGATGATCCGCGACCAGGCGCTGGCGATTAGCGGTTTACTCAGTCCCAAGCTTGGCGGGCCGAGTGTCATGCCACCGCAACCGGAGGGACTATGGCAGGTCGTTTATAGCGGCGACAAATGGGAGACGAGCAAGGGTGAGGACAAATATCGTCGCGGTCTTTACACCTTCTGGCGGCGGACCAATCCACATCCGGCGATGACCACGTTTGACGCGCCGAGCCGCGAGTTCTGCGTGGTGAAACGCTCGCGCAGCGACACGCCCTTGCAGGCTTTGACGCTGCTCAACGATCCGGCCTGCATCGAAGCTGCCCAGGCGCTGGCGCGGCGCATGATGACGGAAGGGGGAACGAACAATGAAAATCGAGCCGCCTTTGCTTTGCGCCTTTGTCTCTCGCGGTCGCCGCGGCCACAGGAGCTCAAACGGCTGGTCGCGCTTTACGAACAGGAACTGGCGCGCTTCAGGCGGAACAGCGAAGCAGCGGAAAAAATGGCCACCAGCGAACTGGGCAAACCACCCGAAGGAATGAGCATCGCGGAACTCGCGGCGTGGACGGTCGTGGCGAATGTGTTGTTGAACATGGACGAAACGATTACAAAGGGTTAGTTCATGAATCCGTTCTCTAACGAATATTACAATAAGAGTTTGCAAGCCATCACGCGGCGACACTTCTTCGGTCGATGCGCGGCGGGGATCGGTTCGGTGGCGTTGGGCTCGTTGTTGAACGAAAAACTTTTTGCGGCAACGTCAGTTGTTTCCGCCGACAATCCTCTGGCTCCTAGAAAACCGCACTTTGCACCGAAGGCCAAACGCGTGATTTATCTGCACATGGCCGGAGCGCCCTCGACGCTCGATTTGTTCGATTACAAGCCCAAGCTCGTCGAAATGAACGGACAACCTTGTCCCGAATCGCTTTTCAAGAAGGAGCGCTTCGCCTTTATCAAGGGCGTTCCCAAAATGCTCGGCACCCCGCATAAGTTCGCGCGTCACGGCAAGTGCGGCACGGAACTTTGCGAGTTGCTGCCGCACCTGGCGACGGTGGTGGACGACGTCGCCGTCATCAAGTCGATGTACACGGAGCAGTTCAACCACGCGCCGGCACAACTCTTTCTGCACACCGGCTCGTCGCGGTTGGGACGGCCCAGCATGGGTTCATGGTTGACATACGGTCTGGGTAGTGAGACCCAGAATCTGCCGGCGTTCGTCGTGTTGGTCTCCGGCGGCAAGTCTCCGGACGGAGGCGCTTCGCTCTGGGGCAGCGGATTTTTGCCGACGGTTTATCAGGGTGTGCAATGCCGTTCGCAAGGCGACCCGGTGCTTTACGTTTCCAACCCGCCCGGCATGGACGCCGAGACGCGCCGCCACTCACTCGACGCGCTCAAGGACCTCAACGAAATGCAGCTCAAGAGTGTCGGGGATCCGGAGACGCTCACACGCATTGCGCAATACGAGCTGGCTTACAAGATGCAAACCAACGTGCCGGAGTTGATGGAGATCGACAAGGAGCCACAGGCGATTCACGAATTGTACGGCACAGAGCCGGGCAAAGCGTCGTTTGCCAACAACTGCCTGCTCGCCCGTCGCCTGCTGGAGCGCGGCGTGCGGTTCGTGCAACTTTATCATTGGGGTTGGGACCAACACGGTGACAGCAAGGCCAACGACATTCGCGATGGACTGGCGCGCCAGACCAAACAAACCGACCAAGCCTGCACCGCCTTGATCAAGGACCTCAAAGAACGCGGCCTGCTTGAGGACACGCTGGTGGTTTGGGGCGGCGAATTCGGCCGCACGCCGATGAATGAGGATCGCAGCAAGAACCCCGATCTCATCGGCCGCGACCATCATCCCCACGCATTCAGCATCTGGATGGCGGGCGGCGGCATCCAACGCGGCATTACTTACGGCGCCACTGACGAACTGGGCTATCACGTCGCCGAGGACAAGGTCCATGTCCACGATTTACAGGCCACCATTTTGCATTGCCTGGGACTCGACCACACAAAATTGACTTACAAGTTCCAAGGCCGCGACTTTCGCCTGACGGATGTGTTCGGCGAAGTGGTGACCAAGATTCTGACTTGATTGGAATGGTGCGCGGTAGAGGGTTCGAACCTCTGACCCCTACCGTGTCAAGGTAATGCTCTACCACTGAGCTAACCGCGCCCAAAACCAGCGCGTAAACGTTGCAAGGCACAGCACGGCTTGGCAAGCGCGAAGTGGCGGGGATTGACCGTCCAACCGACGCAGTCTGCCGCCAAAGCCGGCGGGGCCTGAAAACGTCGCGGGAATTGAATCAGGATTGCGCCCCGCCACTGTTCCAGGCACGCGACGGCTTTCCGCATATTGCCAAATGGCGCAAGTCTTTTCTACGGCCTCACAGCCCGGTGAAACCACTCTTTGAATTTCGTTGCCGCCGCGTCGCGGAAAAGCATTATGGATTTCGAGCAGACGAAATTGGCCAGCGTGGCTGACCGGCTGGGGGAATGAATCCGACGCCGGACGGTGGAGTTGTTACAGTGTAGCAACGACACGGGCAATTCCGTTTGCGGTGGCGCTGTCTGGCCCGCCGCGCGGCAAAGTTGAAAAGTATTGAACGCATTTACGATTCGGGGGTCAATTGATTATGTGTTCTCCGGACGACTTGATTTGTTCACACGCAACACCGATCCCCAATACTTACTCCTACAATCCTTCAGCGGAGCTGGCAGGTGAGCTTTCGTCTCGACGGCGGGCGGGTCGTTTTCGGACGAATCTTGGGGGTGATCAGGCCGGACCAACCGGCAACCGGTAACCCGGAAAGCAGATCGATTTGGCCACGAATAAAGCAAAAATAGCGTGAAGATTTGTTTGACAGAATCCGATTTTTTCAAGTAAATGTATCCGGCTTTCACTGTCAGGTTCACCGTGTGGCGAATTGGTAACGTAACGAAAATCGTTTTATGAAAAAAATCATTGCCTCTGCTGGTCTGGTCGCATTCGGTGCTGCAGGTCTCCAAGCGGCCTATGCGCCGGGATTATCAACTCAGGAAACGTCCAAACCGTGGAGCATCTCGGCGACGTTGCGCGGCTTCTACGATGATAACTATAACACCGCTCCTGCCGGCACAAACAAACTCGACAGTTTCGGTTTTGAGGTAATGCCCAAGCTGGGCCTGAATCTTCCGCTGGACCAGACTTACATTGGGCTGCGTTACATTTACGATTTGAAATACTACATTGACCGGGAAAAGAACAAATACGATCAGACCCATCAGTTCGACGCCATATTGAGCCATACGTTTACGGAGCGGTATAGTCTGGATTTGACCGACTCGTTTGCGCTGGCCCAGGAGCCGGAACTGCTCGAACCTTCGGGCGGCACTTTGGTGCGCACTGAAGGCAACAACATTCGCAATCGGGCCGCCGTCAATTTCAACGCCCAACTGACCACGTTGCTGGGGTTGGCGCTCGGTTACTCCAACACTTTCGTCGATTATGATCAGACGGATGATGATAAGAACGTGATACCCCCCAGCCGCTCCTATTTGCTGGATCGCATGGAACACTTGGCGAACATTGATTTGCGCTGGCAAATGCTGCGCCAAACAGTCGGGGTTTTGGGGTATCAATTCGGGATTGTCGATTTCATGAGCAATGAAACCATCGCGAGCCCGATTCCTCCTCCTGCCACTGTCCCGGCTGATTCCCGCAACAACCGCTCGCATTACGTTTACATCGGTGCCGACCAAACATTCCGACCTGATTTGACAGGTTCTGTGCGCGTCGGCGGACAATACGTTGATTATTTTAACGATAGCACCAGGGGCAACATCATCAGTCCTTACGCGAACGCCAGTTTGACTTACAACTATACAACGGGAAGTTCCGTGCAACTCGGCGTCCGGCATGGGCGCAATGCGACCGATATCGCTGTGTTGGACCAGGAGTCAACGGGCGTTTACCTGCAACTGAACCACCGGATTACACCGAATCTGACTGGCAACCTCATGGGCCAGTTCCAGCATTCCGTGGCTAATGGCTCAAGGCTGAATGATGGGACGGCTACGGGCGGCATTCCGGCGGATGGCGAGGTCGATAACTTTTACTTGGTCGGCTTGAATCTGGCCTATCGCTTCAACCAGTATCTCTCGGCGGAAGTGGGTTATAATTATGACCGGCTCATTTCCGATCTCAGCGGGCGCAGTTTCTCCCGTAACCGGGCGTATGTCGGCGTAACTGCCAGCTACTAATAACGATTTCGATTACATTGAAACAATTGACGATGGGAGGCTGGGATAACACGATCTGGCCTCTCTTTTTTTGACCTATGGAAAATCCAAAAATTGCTCCGCCACCGGAAACCACACTGCACTTCCTCGACTACTGGCGCATCATCCGAATCCGCAAGACCGTCATCCTGGCGGTGTTTCTGTTGGTGGTCATCACCGCCACCGTCGTGACCTATATCCTGCCCGTGTCTTACGCCAGTTCCGTCCGGATCAAGATTGAAGGCGAGGTCTCGGACATCAACCCCCTGACCGAACGGCAACCCAGGAGCGGCTACGATCCTTATATGCTCCAGACGGAGTTCGAGGTCATCCAATCGCAGGCGGTTCTCCCCAAAGTGATTGAGAACCTGGACCTCAACACGAAATGGGCGAAGCGCTATAACGCCGAAGGCCTCAAGCCCTCCGACTGCATGGCGATACTCAAACGGCGACTGGACGTCCGGCAATTCCGCAACACCAGCCTGATGGAGGTCAGGGTGTTCAGCGAAGACCCGCGGGAAGCCGCCGTCATCGCCAATGAAATCGCCGAAGTTTATCGGAAGTATCGGACCGATGAACGGCAGAAATTGGCCGAGGGGGGGATAAAGGCCTTGCGAAAACAGTGGGATGACCAGAATGACAAGGTTAAGAAAGCGCAGGAGGAAGTGGACGGACTTCGCAAAGATCTGAAGATCTCCGATACCGATGCTGCGGGCAATGGTCCTTCATACACGTTGGAACCGATGATCTTGCAGCGTGACCAGGTCGCGCTGAGTGAAGCTGAGACCAAGTATATCGGGGTGGCTTCATTGATGACAAAGCTCATGCAATTGGATAAGTTGAAGCTCCGGCAAACCCTGCCCACCGCCATGCAGGACCTGGCTCTGAATGATCTGTTGAGTCGCTTGAACATGGCTGAACAACAGCTTGTCACCCAGAACAAAGACTACGGCCCGGAAAGCACCGAAATAAAAAGAACGACCGCCCTGGTCGAGAAGCTTAATACGCAAATCGATGACCGGGTGGAGGGGATTCTCGAAGGCCTGAAGGTGCAATTGGCAAAGCAAAAAGCAGAAGTCGATAGTCTGTCAGCGAAGGTTGAAAACGCCAAGAAAACGGACATTGAGGTTGCGGAAAGAAGCCGCCCTTACTTCCAGGCAAAGCGGCTGCTGGAAAGCGAGATGAAATTCCGCGAAATGCTAAACTACAAAATTGGATTGGAGACGACCGACGCGCTCCTTCCGAAAACCTCCATGGTGTCGATCGTGGACAAAGCTGAGCCGGCTTTGCGTCCCGTCAAACCCAACAAGCCCTTGAACATCATCCTCGGAATCATTGTGGGGCTGCTCGTCGGCGTCGGGTTGGCCTTCTTCATCGAGTATCTGGACACCAGCGTCAAAACGATTGACGAAGTGGAGCGATCCCTGCAAGCGCCGGTGCTGGGTGTCATTCCCCAGAACGTCGGCTACATCATCAACGAAGGCGCTGAAAGCCCGCACGCGGAAGCCTATCGCGTCTTGCGCACCAACCTGCTCTTCGCCCGCAAGGACGACAAACTGACCGCCATTGTGGTCGTCAGCGCCGGGGCGGGTGAGGGAAAATCGACCACCGTCTTCAATCTGGCCACCGTGTTTGCGCAAAACGGCCAGCATGTCCTCCTTGTGGACTCCGACCTCCGCCGTCCGACCCTTCACAAAATCCTCGGGCTTTCCAACTCTGCTGGTCTGACCAATTACCTCTTAAAACAAAACACCCTGGAAGAAGTGATTCAGACCACCAGTATCCCGACCCTGGATTTTCTGCCCAGCGGCAAGTTGCCGAGCAGTTCCATGGGCATCTTGAACTCCAAGCAAATGGAGGATCTGGTGCGCGAGGTGAAGCAACGCTACGACTTTATCTTCTTTGATTCGCCGCCGATGATGGGATTAAGCGACGCCGCCATCCTGGCCAGTGAAATGGACCTGGCCATTCAAGTCGTGCAGTACCGCCGCTATCCGCAGCCGATGACCATTCGCGCCAAGCAGATGGTCGAAAAAGTGGGCGGCAACCTGATTGGGATTGTGCTCAACAATATCAACATGTCCCAGGACGAGAATTACTATTACTACAGTGGTTACTACAGCGATTATTACTCCAAGAATGAAGAGACGGAGGTTGACGCCAAATCCACGCCCGGCAAAAAGGCCCAGCTTGAACTTAAACAAAAATATTAATTGCCTGCTTCCCACTCGCTATTGAATCATGGCCACTATGAAATTGTTGCGGAAACTTTCCGGGCAGTGGATCCTTCTTTGTCCCCTGTTCCTCGCGGGCTTGCTGTTCAGCGGCTGCCAGACTGAGACACCCTCTGCGGACCCCTTTAGTGAAGTTCCTGCCGCGGATACACCTCCAGCCGAAAATGCGGTGCCCACGCCCACTCCCGCCGCCCCGAGCAGTGCCGCACCCTCAGTCCGACTGCGGGTGGGGGATTCACTGACCATCACTTATCAGGATGCACCAACCAAAATGGACCCATACGTCGGGCGGGTCAAGGACGACGGCAGCATCACGATATCCCCTTACAATCGAACTTTTATTGCGGCGGGAAAGAACGTGCGCGAGCTGGAGAAGGAGATTCATGACCTGTACGTGCCGCAGTATTTTCGCAACTTGACCGTAGTAATCACCACCGAAACTCTCTTTTTCACCGTTGATGGCGAGGTCAAGACTCCCAATCGATTTGGTTACGCCGGGCAAATGACCGTATTGCAGGCCATCGCCACGGCGGGCGGCTTCACCGACTATGCAAAGAAAACAAAGGTTCAAATCACGCGGGCTGATGGGAAGACCAAGGAAACCGTCAATTGCACCAAAGCCATTGCCCATCCGGAACTGGACCTGCCGATTTATCCGGGCGACAAGATTTACGTCCCACGCCGGCTTTTTTGATGATTCAACTTCAGATTCTTTCCGGCAAACAGGCGGGCACCCATCGGGTCGCCCGCCGTTTTCCTTTTCGTATTGGGCGCTCGTCCGCCGCCGACCTGTGTCTGGAGGAAGACGGGGTTTGGGATCAGCACCTCGAACTCGATTTGATCACGCCCGACGGATTTGTATTGACCGCCCACCCCAACGCCCTCGTCGTTGTCAACTCGCAGCGGATTGAACAAGCCGTCCTTCGGAACGGCGACCTCATTGAAATGGGTTCGCTGAAGATGCGTTTCTGGTTGAGTGAAACGCGCCAGATCGGACTGCGATTTCGGGAAGGGCTCACTTGGTGCGCCCTGGTGCTGCTTGCGGTTGGCCAGGTTTGCCTGATTTACTGGCTGCTCCGTTAATGTCGGAAATGCCGGACTCCGGTGAACGCCATTGCCAGGTTGCGCTCGTTGGCGGCGGCGATAACTTCCGCATCGCGCAGTGAGCCACCGGGTTGAATCGCCGCGCTCGCTCCCGCCTCCGCTGCGGCGATCAGTCCGTCGGGAAACGGAAAAAACGCATCACTGCATACCACACAGCCCACCAACGAGAGTTTCGCTTCCCCCGCCTTCCAGACCGCCACGCGGCTGGCGTCCACCCGGCTCATCTGTCCCGCACCGATGCCGAGGGTGCGGTCCGGCCCGACGTAAACGATGGCGTTGGATTTGACGTGCTTCACGACGCGCCACCCAAAAAGCATGGCTTGCAACTCGGCAGCGGTCGGCGGGCGGCGTGTGACCACCTTCAAGTCCGCCGCCGTGAGGCGCCTCACGTCTCGGGCCTGCATCAGAAAGGATTCCGCGCCGACACTGCGCACTTCCCACGGAGAAGCTGTCAGTGGCCTCTTCAACACGGTCAACAACCGCAGGTTTTTTTTCTTTTGCAACACCGCCAGTGCTTCACCCGTGAATTCCGGTGCCACAATCACCTCGCTGAAAATTTCGGCGATGGCCTCGGCGCAGGACAAGTCCAGCGGCTGATTCACCGCAATGATGCCACCGAACGGCGCTTGTTGATCAGTCGCGAAGGCCTTGTCCCAGGCTTCGCGCAAACTGTTCCCCTGCCCGACGCCGCACGGATTCATGTGTTTGAGGATGGCGAGCGTCGGTTGATCACTGGAAAACTCGGCGATTAAACTCGCGGCAGCCGTCAGATCGAGGATGTTATTGTAGGAAAGTTGCTTGCCGTGGAGTTGCTTGAAATAATCGTTGAACCGACCGTAAAGCGCTGCGGCTTGATGCGGGTTCTCACCATAGCGCAACAGTTGCACCTGCGGCGCCTCAATCCGCAACGTGGCCGGAAGCGGCGAGTCCGCGGCAGTCTCCGGCGAAGACCTCGCCCCGAACGCTTTCCCCAAGTGCGCGGCAATGGCGGCATCGTAGGCAGCGGTGCGGGCGAAAACGCGCGTCGCCAGCTTTCGCCGCAATTCCAGTGTCGTTTCGCCATTCGCTTTGATTTGCGCCGCGACTTCGGCGTAGTCGGCTGGGTCGAGGACCACCGTTACGAACTCATGATTCTTGGCGGCGCTCCGCAGCATCGATGGACCGCCGATATCGATGTTCTCAATTGCGTCGTGCAAAGAAACAGTGGGTTTGGCCACGGTTTGCTCGAACGGATAAAGGTTGACGACCACCAGATCAATCGGCCCGATGCCATGCTGTTGGACAGCCGTTTCGTGACTCGTGTTGCCGCGCAAATAGAGCAGGCCGCCGTGAATTTTCGGATGAAGCGTCTTGACGCGACCATCCAGCATCTCCGGAAAGCCGGTGTAGTCGCTCAACTCGATGACCTTGAGGCCGCGCTCCCGCAGTGCCTTGGCGGTGCCGCCCGTGGAAACAATCTCGACGCCAGCGGCCACTAAAACTTCGGCCAGGGGAACGAGTCCGGTCTTGTCAGAAACCGAAAGCAACGCGCGCTGAATCTTCGCCATAATTCGCGGCTAAAATCCTCCAGATGCACCGCGCGAGTCAACCGGTAAAACTGACAGCCTCCCTGAGATCCGTGAAATCATGCCAATGCCGGTTTCTATTGACGGCCCAAACCCGGGGCGTGACCAACGCCTCCTCCGCAGCGGCAGGTCGTCTCCGCACGTTGGGGATGGTGGCAAGGCGAGTCGCGACAGCATGGTCCTTCGCCGTCAATGGGCGGGCAGGTTCAATGTCTGACCGACCCGCAGCCGTCGGGCGTCCACACCGGGGTTGGCGGCCATGAGCGCCGTCACGGAGACACCATACTTTTTCGCGATGACGGTGGGCGTTTCACCCGCCCTCACCGAATGGGTTTTCGTCGTTGTGATCGCGGGTCGGGGCGCGGTTGCCGTGAGATTGGACTGGACTGTTGGGACACGGCTGATCGGCTGCGTGACGGATGAATTATTCGGCGCAAGTGGTGACGGAGCAGAGTTCGGTTGATTCGTCGCCGCCGGACTCCGGCCCTCGTAATTAGCCAGCTTGCGCTTCAATTCCGCGTTCTCCGTTTCGAGCGTGTGCAGACGTTCAAGGTCGCGCTGCATCGCTTGGGATACCGGCCCGATGGACACGGTTTTAGCCAGCTCCTGTTTGCAAGTGTTGACGTGTTCGAGGACCGGTTTGGCGTAATCCGACTGCGGGCGCAGCCGCAGGAATCTATCGTAGTGATAAATGGCCGCCGCGTAATCATTTTCCTTCTGTTCAAACAGCAGGGCGAGCTCGAAGTGGGCCGACGCCGAACGCGGATTGGCCTCCAGGGCCTTCTCGAACGACTCGATGGCGCCCTTGTAGTCCAGGCTGTTGATCCGTTTCTTGCCGGTGAGGAAGTGCGGTTCCTTCTGCTCATCCAACTGGCTTTCGACCGACGGGAAGCAACCCGTCAATGCGAGGCACAGAAAAAACAAAAGGATACCGGCGGGCGGCACGCGTGAAAAAATCATGTTGCGAACCTAAACGAACCGACACCAACACGCAATGCCGTGTTGATCGGAAAAGCGGCCGGCATTGTGCACGGGGCGGTCAGTCGCCAGTGGTTGGCTGGCCGGTTCCCGGAGGCGCGACCACAAAGGGGTTGGCCTTGCCGGTCAGGCGCGCGCCGCGGCGCGGCAGACACAACGTGCTGAACAATAAATAAAGCCAGCCCACCACAATATGCAATCCGGCGCCGAGGCCCAGCCGGACGGGATCGATCAGATTCAACCCGTAGAAAAAAATTGCCGTCGTCATGAGCAATGCCCCCGGCAGCAACGCCGCCGCCGCCAGTTTCCAACTTTCCGCGAGTCTTAAATCCCGGTCCGCGTAGAGGGCAATGATCCAGGCCGGCACACAATAAAGCGTGGCCAGCCCCCACCAGTTCACGATCAAAACCAACACCGTGAGCATAAAAATGAAGGCCATGAGGGCCGGTTTCCACGCGCCCCACCACGGCTCCAGCTCCGTCCGATTCAGCGCCACCACCCAGCCTGCGGGATATTGGACGGTGAGACAGCCCGGCAGCGAACAGATTCTGAAATCGGCCTTTCCCAATTCCACCTGCACATGCGCCGAGCGGCCGACCGTGCCGCTGTGATTCAAGTCCACGACGAAGGCCAGAAAAATCCCTTCCGCCAGCAGCGCGGGCGAATTGCTCCGCCAAAAAAGTAGTCCGTTGTGGATGTCGCCTTGCGGCGGGAGTTGATTGATCGCCTCCTCGACGGTCGGAAACCAGTCCGTCCGCACAAACAAAACCACGGTGGTTGCCGCCAGCAAAGCCACGATCAGTTGCCAGCAGCAGAGCGTCCCCAGCGACGCCTGCGCGAAGGCCGCCACCCCGCGCGGCGTCAGCGGTTGCCACGCCGGGGGCGAAGGTTGCGTCTCGACTGCCGAATGTTGAACGTGGCCAGATTGGGATTCGTCATTCGTCATTCGCAAGGGAACAAGCTCAGCCGGGCGGTGCCGGCGTCGCCGCTGGCGGTTGTTTGGTATCGGGCGGCGGCGCCACGACGACCGAGAGCGGGTAGCGCAGCTTCATGACATCGTCCACCAGCACTTCGACAAAATACACACCGGCCATTTTGAATTCCACCTGTCCGAACAAAGAAACGTTGGTGGCATGGAACATCGCGTCCTGCAACGCAAACTTCACCTCGCTTTTGCGCAACACGGTTGTCTGGTCCGGCGCGATCAACCGCACGCTCTCCGTGAATTGTCCCACGCCCGCCGTCCAGCGATTGAACACCATCAGTTTGAGCGCCGTGATCGGCACCTGCGGCACACGGATGAAATTGATGATGCCGACGAGAAAAAAATTACCGTTGATTTCCTGGCGAACCTCTTCGCACAGCAGCGAGCATTGCAAGTCAGGCAGGATACGGGTGGGTTGCATATTTTCTTAGTCCATTCTGAAATTCCAGTTAACCAACCTCGCCGGTGGCCAGTTCGGCGGCACGAACAGTGTTTTTCATCAACATCGCAATCGTCATCGGTCCGACGCCGCCCGGGTTGGGGGTGATCTTGCCGGCCAGCGGTTGTACCCGCGCAAAATCCACATCCCCAACCAGCCGGTAGCCGCTCGCGGCCTGCGGATCGTTGACGCGATTGACGCCCACGTCCACCACCACTGCGCCTGGTTTCACCATGTCCGCCTTTACAAATTCCGCCACGCCCATCGCGGCGATCACGATGTCCGCCCGCCGGCAATGCGTGGCCAGGTCGCGCGTTCGCGAATGGCAGAGCGTCACTGTAGCGTCGGCGTGCCGGCCCTTCTGGCACAGCATCGCCGCCATCGGTTTGCCGACGATGTTGCCGCGACCCAGGATCACCACGTCCGCGCCTTCAATTTTTACCTGCGACCGGATCAACAACTCGCGCACCCCCGCCGGCGTGCAGGGCCAGAAACCGGTGGGATCGCCCAACAGCAATTTGCCTACGTTGACCGGATGAAATCCATCGACATCTTTTTTCGGCAACACCGTCGAGTAAACCACCGTGGCGCGAATGTGCGGCGGCAGGGGCGCTTGCACCAGAATTCCATGAACGCGCTCATCGACATTCAAGCGGCTCAACAGCGCGAGCAATTCAGCTTCTTCCGTCGCTTCCGGCAAAACGTGGGTCTCGGAAAAAATTCCCAGTTGAGCGCACGCTTTTTCTTTTCTGCCGACGTACACTTTCGACGCCGGATCTTCGCCGACGCGCACGAAAGCCAGTCCGGGTTGAACGCCGCCGGCTTTTAAGGCAGCCATCCGTTGGCTTGTCTCGGTGTGGATTTGCCCGGCGATGGCCCGCCCATCGATGAGATTCGTGAGCGGCATCACTCCACAACGTGAATCTTCTGGATGGTGATGACCGGCGTGTTGGTCCAGCGTTCGTCAAGCCCTTCTTCACCCGTGACGACAATTCTCAATCCGTTGTAGGGCTTGAGCACAAGGTTCGTGGTGGGTGAGTAAAGATAATTGATCGTTCTTCCCGTGTCCGGACTGACGAGCCGGTAGTGGGAAGGCGCTTGAATGCTCACCGTGCCGCGCACAATACCTTCCCGTTCCACGATGCGCGGCGGCAGCGGCTCTTCTTCCTTTTCAGGCGGCGCGGGCGTCGCTGCCGGCGGTTCTGTGGCCGGCGCAGGAGTGGCAGTCGCAGGCGCCGGCGCGGGCGTTTCAACGACGGGTGCCACGGCCGGTGGCGTCTCCACCTTCGCCGTTTCCGTCGCGGGCGCAGGTGCCGCCGGTGGGGGCTCTGCCGCGGCCACTACAGTTGGCTTTGCTGTCAACAAATGCGCCGCGACAAAGGCGTAGGCGTTGGTGGGCGCATCAATTTCCAGCCATTCATTCTTGGCGCCTGCTTGCTTGACCGTTTCGCCTCGCTGCAGCAATCCGACCACACTGTAATTTTCCCCCGGCCCGCTGCGCACATTCAATTTGGCGGGCAACACGGTCTTATTCGTCGCGTCCACGAACGAACCGTGAACCCAGACATGAGCGCTCGTTGGAAAAGCGATGCGCGCCCATCTGGCTGGCTCGTCCTGCTTCGGTTTCTTGAGGGTGATTTCTTCCAGCACCGTAACGTTGTCGCCCAGGTTGAGATGGGTGACGACTTCGCTGTTGATGGCGGCCCGGCCGCGCACGTTGACGTTTCTTTGACTGACCACCGCCGGGCCTGGCGGAAGTGCGGGCGCGGGGCTTTGAACGGCGGCGGTCTTCTTGGTCGTCGCTGCTTTTTTCTTCTTTGCCGCGGGTTTCTTGGGCACCGGCTGCGCTGCCGGTGCGTTGGTCGGCGCCGCTGTGACTGCTGGCGCCGGCACGGCGGTGGTGACTGGCGCCGGCGATGGTTGAGTCGTCGCCGCTGGTTGGGCGATCACGCCCGAGGAAAGCATCATGGTCAATAGCAACCCGTATTTTGTTTTCATATCTTGGGAAGTAGAGATTTAATCTCCGGTTCTGTCAATGTCCGCCATTTGCCGCTGGGCAATTCGCCGAGCTTGATCTTTCCGATCTGTGTGCGCTGCAACCGGCGGACCGTCAAGCCTTGCGATTCAAACAGCCGCCGTACTTCGCGATTCTTGCCTTCGGCCAGTTCCAGTTCCACCAGGCTCTGGGAATTGTTGACCGCCAACAGCCGGGCATTCTGCGCCTGCAATTTTTCCCCCGCGTGCGTCACGCCGCGCGTGAACTGGCCCAACATCCCGGGCGCCACGCGCCCTTCCACCGTCGCGAGGTATTTTTTGCGGACGCCGTAACGCGGATGCGTCAGCCGCAAACTGAACTGTCCGTCGTTCGTCAGAAAAAGCAATCCTTCACTCTCATAGTCCAGCCGCCCCACGGAGGAGAGGTTGTTCCATTCCTTTGGGAGCAGATCGCCGATCGTCCGACGTTTCCATTCATCCTGTTTCGAGCAGACGTAACCGCGCGGTTTGTTGAGGGCGACGTAAAGCTTCCGCTTCGCGCGGAGCGGGCTTCCGTCCACCGCAACCTGGTCCTGGTCGGAATCAACCTTGCTGCCCAGCTCGCGGATGGTCTGGCCGTTGACCGACACCCGGCCGGCGAGGATGATTTGCTCGCTGGCGCGACGGGAGGCCACGCCGGCTTCGGCCAGAAATTTTTGCAGACGAACTTTCAAGTGCCTGGTGCGGAATGCAGAATTTGGAACGAACTATCAGCGGGCGGAGGAATCTCCTATTTCGCCCTTCGCCTTCCGGGTTCCGCATTTGAATCACACGTCCGGCTTGGTCTTGCGCAGGCCGGTCACGCGGTCGCCCGGCTTCCATTGGCCGCGTCGTTTCAGCACTTCCACGCGCTCGAAGCGCTTGAGGACATTTCGTTTGCCACCCATGGTGGCGATGGCCCGCAGACTGCGATGTTGTGACATAAATAAATTCCAAATGTTGTTGACCCACTCCGCTGTTGAAGTGGGGGCGCATCGTAGCACGATGTTGGTTGAGTTGCCAATGGTTTATTTGGTTCGATGGCCGACGGTACTTTGCGATGGACAACCCGATTACGGGAACAAGCCGCGAATTTGTTTGGCCTCGCGCACCCGGCTCACGCCCAGACTCAGCGCGGCCAGGCGCATGGAGATTTTTTGTTTGCGGCTGAGGTTCAGCGTTTGCGTGAAGGAGCCTTCCAAAGCAAGGAAGTTGGAGTTTTGGCGAATTGTCCTGGCGCGAACGTAGCGGTAAAGCAGGGGACAGAGAAACCGGGGCTTTTCATGCGTTACGGTGAAACGACGCATTTCTGCAATGACAACGGCTGGAATCCATGACACATTATCGCCATGAAAGGCATCGGCTACGTCTATTGGCAGGATGGCGACATGTGGCTCGGTTATCTGGAAGAGTTTCCGGACTACATGACGCAAGGAGAGTCGGTCGCGGAGTTGGAGGAGAATCTTCGAGATATCTACGACGACGTGGCGTCCGGTAGAATTCCATGTGTGCGTCGGCGCGCTGAACTTCAAGTCGCGTGAAGCGCGTCGAACTTATTCAAAAACTCACAGCGATGGATTGCGTGTTCATTCGTCACGGTGGTAAACACGATTGGTATCAAAACCCGCGCACAAAGCAATGTCAGCCCGTTCCGCGTCATCGGGAGATCAAGGAATTCCTGGCTCGCGGCATCCTCAAAAAGTTGAGCGATTAAGATTCGTGTTCGCCAAGCATGCAACGTGACGTGTTCCTGACTATGGAAATAACCCCCTTATCTGTTTCGCTTCCCGCACCCGGCTCACGCCCAGGCTCAGCGCGGCCAGACGCATGGAGATTCTCTGTTTGCGGCTCAGGGTCAGTGTTTGCGTGAACGCGCCTTCCAGAATGCGGAACAATTTGTCCACCACTTCGGTCTCGCCCCAAAAGAAACTTTGTAAATCCTGCACCCACTCAAAATAGGAAACTATCACCCCGCCGGCGTTGCAGAGGATGTCGGGGATTACAAAAATCTCCGGGCGCTGATCGAAGATTTCGTCGGCTTTTGGCGTGGTTGGGCCATTGGCGGCTTCGGCTAGGATGCGGCATTGGATTTTGGGCGCATTGACTTCCGTGATCTGCCGTTCCAACGCCGCTGGCACGAGAATGTCGCAAGGCGTGACAAGCAGTTGTTCGTTGGTAATCGGTTCGCCTTCAGAAAAACCGGCGACGGTGCGGTTTTGATTGGCAAACTTTTCCAACTTCCAAAGGTCCAAACCGCGCGCGTTGAAAACGCTGCCCATCGCGTCGCTTACCGCGATGATTTTCACGCCGTGCTTGGCCATCGAGAACGCCGCGATGGATCCGACGTTGCCGAAACCTTGCACCACCGCGGTCGCTTTGTTGGCATCAAGGCCAATCGTGTCCATCGCGCGGTTGACGAGGTAACCGACACCGCGCCCGGTTGCTTCGCGCCGACCCACCGACCCACCAATGCCAACCGGTTTGCCGGTCACGATGCTGGGTGCGCTAAAACCCATGTGGACGGAATACGTGTCCATCATCCAGGCCATCGTCTGTTCGTTGGTGCCGAGGTCGGGAGCCATCACGTCCACTTGCGGGCCAATGAAGGGAATCATTTCCTGCGTGTAACGCCGCGTCAGCCGTTCCAGTTCCGTCACCGACATCCTGCGCGGGTCGCACGCGATGCCGCCCTTGGCGCCGCCGTAGGGCAAACCGGTGAGCGCGCATTTCCAGCTCATCCACATTGCCAGCGCCGCCACTTCGCCGAGTCTCACGTCGGGATGGTAGCGCAATCCGCCTTTGGTCGGGCCAAGCGTCAGGTGATGCTGCACGCGGTAACCGGTGAACATTTGCGTCGAGCCGTCGTCGCGATGAATCGGCAGCGCGACGGTCATGGAGCGCTTGGGGAATTTGAGACGGCCGCGCTCGGAATCGGGAATCGCCAGACGGTCGGCCACCAGGTCAAACTGGCGACACGCCATGTTAAACGTGGGATGGTCGTAGATTTCCATGGCGGGAGGATAATGGTAAAGCGCGAACCGGGAAAAGTGAATTGTGGGTGTTGAAATGTTGAAGTGTTACAAGCCACATCGGGCAGCCACTCGTTTTGCCGGCCGCGACAAGTTTGGCGAATGAGTTGAAATGGCTATTGACTTAAACCTTTTGTTTGCTACTTTCACCGCTCCTTATATCAGGATTTGAATGAAAACATATTTGCCGAAAGTAAATCTGGACCAGCGCAAATGGCACGTCGTGGATGCCAACGGCGCCATTCTGGGCCGCTTGGCTGTGCAGGTTGCCGACATCTTGCGCGGGAAAAACAAACCCATTTTTGCCCCGCATTTGGACGCTGGCGATTTTGTCGTCGTCATCAACGCCGAGAAGATTGCTCTCACCGGCAAAAAGGAAACCGACAAGACATTCATGACCTACTCCGGCTGGAAAGGCGGCGAGAAGTACACCTCCGTCGCTCAAATCCGCACCCGGCATCCGGAAAAGTTGATCACGCACGCCGTCAAGGGCATGATCCCCAAAAACCGGCTGGGACGGCAACTGCTGACCAAATTAAAAGTTTACAAGGGCGACCAGCATCCGCACAGCGCGCAACAACCAGCGACGCTGACCGCCGCCAGGTGATCCCTCAACTTTTAACCAGAAACCCTCAACCCTTCAGTATGGCAGAAATCAAGATTCAGGAATTCCTCGGCACCGGTCGCCGCAAAACGTCCGTAGCCCGCGTGCGACTGGCCGCCGGCTCCGGCAAGATTGTCGTCAACGGTCGCACGTTTGAAACCTATTTCCCGACCGACTATCTGCGCACGCAGATCACCCGCCCGCTGTTCCTGACCGGGACGACGGAAAAATTCGACGTGCGCGTCAACGTGCAAGGCGGCGGGCCATCCGGGCAGGCCGGCGCGGTACGGCACGGAATCGCGCGCGCTTTGATCGCGGCTGATGCGAACCTCCGGGCAACGCTCAAACCCGAAGGTTTGTTGACCCGTGATCCGCGCATGAAAGAGCGCAAGAAATACGGTCAACCCGGGGCACGCAAACGCTTCCAATACTCGAAGCGTTAATCCGAACAAAAATTTACGCGCCCCGCAGGTTGATACTTGCGGGGTTTTTCTTTTGTCAGTTGCAAATATGTAACGATTCGACCAAAACAACTAACCACTGATTCGTGACCAGAACCATGAACAACAAGACATCGGTCAAAGTTGCCATCGTCGGCGCATCGGGTTATTCCGGTGAAGAACTGGTGCGCCTGCTGTTGTCGCATCCACACGCGGAACTTGCCGCCGTCACCTCGCGGCAATACGCCGGGCAGACGCTGGGCCAGATTTTTCCAAGGTTCGCGAATCAGCCACACGCCAAAACGCTGCGCTTCAGCGAACCCAACGTGGAGTTGCTCGCCAAACAGGCGCAGGTGATTTTCCTCGCGCTGCCGCATGGCGTCGCCGCTGAGTTCGCAATGCCCTTGCTCAAACTCGGCTGTCAGGTCATCGACCTCAGCGCCGATTTCCGCGTGAAGAGCGCCACGGTGTACAAGGAGTTCTACGCGCACGATCATCCTGTGCCTGAATTGCTGGCCAAAGCGGTCTATGGATTGCCGGAAATCTATCGCGCTCAAATCAAGGATGCCTTGCTGGTTGCCTCGCCGGGCTGTTATCCCACGAGCATTCTACTTCCCACGCTGCCATTGTTGCGGGTGGGTCTGATCAAATCCACGGGTATCATCGCCGATTCGCTGAGCGGCGTCAGCGGGGCAGGACGCAAAGTAGAACCGGATTTCCTGTTTGTGGAATGTAACGAAAGCATAAGGCCGTACGGCATTCCGAAGCACCGGCATTTATCCGAAATCGAGCAGGAACTTTCGCTGGCCGCGCGGACGCCGGTCACGATTCAATTCACGCCGCACCTCATCCCGGTCAATCGCGGCATCTTGACCACGCTTTATCTCGCGCCGGAAAATCATTTCAGTGACGCGCAAGGGATGGGCGAATTAAACGAAAAGATTTCCGCCTGCTACCAGTCGGCTTACGGAAACGAACCTTTCGTCCGGTTGCTCGACGGCAAAACGCTGCCCGACACCAAGAACGTGATTGGCACGAACGTCATTGAAATCGCCTGGCGGCTCGACCCGCGCACCGGCCGGCTCATCGTCCTGAGCGCCGAGGACAATCTCGTCAAAGGTGCGAGCGGCCAGGCGGTTCAAAGCATGAACATTCTGTGCGGTTTTCCCGAAACGGCGGGATTAGGATGAGCAAGAACGCTTGTTCCATAATTGCGCCAACCTTCGTGCTTCTGGCGTGTTACCTGGCCGGATGCACCACTCCGTCACCCAAGAAAGTGGCGTATCCCGAACCCTCCGCGTTGCGATCACAACCTGCGCTGCCGGATCCGCTCGTGATGCTTGATGGCCGCCGCGTTGCCTCGCGAGCACAATGGTTTAACGAGCGTCGTCCGGAGCTGCGGGCGCTGTTCCAGCATTACATGTATGACCAGCTCCCACCGAAGCCCGACCAGATGAAGACCAAGCTACTGGCCGAGCATCACGACTTTCTCGGCGGCAAGGCCACGCTCAAGCTCGTGACGTTGGAAACTGGATCTGGCGGAGCGCCAAGAATCGATCTGATGCTGGTGCTGCCAAATGATCGTCGCGGCCCGGTGCCGGTGTTTCTGGCGATGAACTTCTGCGGCAACCATGCGCTCACCGATGATCCGCGCGTGCCGCTCGCACGCGGCTGGCTTTACAACTCTTGCAAAGGCTGCACCAACAACGCCGCCACCGAAGCCGCGCGCGGGGGTCAAATCGTTGACTGGCCGTTGAGTCGGATCATCGAACGCGGCTATGCTCTGGCCGCGTTTTGCAGCAGCGACGTGGATTCTGACCGCAAAGAAATCAGCGATGGCATCTACGCCTGGCTTGCGCGCAACAATCCGTCGGAGAACAACCCGACGAACCGCGGGTCCATCGCTGCTTGGGCGTGGGGTTTCCATCGCTGCGTGGATTATCTCCTGACCGACCGCGACGTTGACGCGCGTCACATTGCCAGTGTGGGTCATTCGCGCAACGGCAAGACGGCATTGCTTGCCGCCGCGTTCGATGAACGCATCGCACTGGCCATTCCGCATCAGGCCGGTTGCGGCGGCACGGCACCGAGTCGCGGCAAGATTGGCGAATCGGTGCAACGCATCAACACCGCGTTCCCGCACTGGTTCAACGCCCAGTTCAAACAATTCAATGACTCGCCAGAGCGATTGCCCTTTGATCAAAACTGCCTCGCGGCCCTTTGTGCGCCGCGGCCGGTGTTGTTCTCGAACGCGCAGGAAGACCAATGGGCCAACCCCGCCGGCCAGTTCGAAGTGCTGCAAGCCGCCGATCCGGTTTATCTCCTCCTCGGCGTGAAAGGATTGGCCGCGAAAGAAATGCCGCCATCGCGACAACTCGTGGACAGCCGCCTTGGGTACTACATTCGCGAGGGCAAACACTCGATGACCGCGGACGATTGGGAAGTGTTCATGAACTTCGCCGACCGCCAATGGGGCAAACCAACGAAATGAATCTGCATTGTCTCGCTGAGAGCGTGTACGGAAAAGCGGTTTGGTGTCCCGGCTTTAGCCGGCAAGCACGACCAACGCACGCTAAAGCGTGGACACCAAACGGTAGAATCCGCTCGCCATCGCATTTCCGTACACGCGTTGAGAGTAACGCGACCGAGTTTTAGAAAATGAAGATCAAATTGAAACGCATTCCCGGCTCCATCACTACGCCCAAAGGCTTTCTGGCCTCGGCCGTCTTCTGCGACATCAAACGCCTCGGCACCGGCAAAGGTTCGCAGAAGGGAAACAAGCGCGACCTCACGCTCATGGTTTCCGAGGTGCCCGCCACCGTCGCCGGTATGTTTACGACCAACCAGGTCTGCGCCGCGCCGGTGAAAGTTTGCATCGAGCGCGTGAAGCGCGGAGCGGCACAGGCCATCGTGGTCAACTCCGGCAACGCCAATGCCTGCACCGGCAAGCAAGGTCTTGCGGATGCCTGTGAAATGGTGAGCTTCACAGAGCGCGCGCTGAACTTGCCGAAAGGCTCAACGTTGGTTGGCTCGACCGGGCGCATCGGCGTCACGATGCCGATGGAAAACGTCCGCACCGGCATTATCGAGGCCGCGACGCTGCTTGGTTCAAGCGCCGAACACGCCGCGCACGCTGCCGAAGCCATCATGACCAGCGACACGAAGCCGAAGCAAATCGCGGTTGAGTTCAAACTCGGCGGCAAGACCGTGCGCATCGGCGGCATCTGCAAAGGCGCCGGAATGATTCAGCCCGGCATGAGCGCCACCGGCAAACGTCCTGCCGCGATGCCGCTTCACGCCACGATGCTTTGTTTCATCACCACGGACGCCGCCATCGAAGCGAAGGCATTGCAGACCGCGTTGCAGGAAGCCGTGGCCAACAGTTTAAATCGCATCACTGTGGACGGCGACATGAGTACCAACGACACGGTGCTCGTGCTGGCGAATGGGCTGGCGGGAAATCCTCCTCTCGTAGCAGCCGACGTGAGGAGGCTCACTTCAAAAAATGGAGGCGAAGTTGGAGCCGACTCACGTCGGCTGCCACGGAACTTTGAAGTTTTTCAATCCGCGCTCGACCACGTCTGTCTTGAACTCGCCAAGATGATCGTGCGTGATGGCGAAGGCGTGCATCGCGTTGTGACTGTGCGGGTGAACGGCGCGAGGTCTATTCAAGACGCTGATGCCGCCGCGCGGGCCGTGGCCAACAGTGCGTTGGTGAAAACAAGCTGGCACGGCGGCGATCCGAATTGGGGACGCATCATTGACGCCATCGGCTACAGCCCGGCGACGGTCGTTGAGGAAAAGATTGATATTGGCTACAGCGCCCCCGGTAGCCTGAAGATTTTGTGGAGTCTCAAGCGCGGCCAGCCGACCGACACAACGTTCAAACAACTCTGTGCGACCGTCGCGCCGAAGGAATTTGATTTGCATATCAACCTGAACCTCGGCAAGTCCAGCGCCGTGATGTATGCCGCCGACTTGACCGAAGCCTACGTTGACTACAACAAAGGCGACGTGACCGACCCGACGACACTCGGAGGTTGAACACTTGACGGGCCGCGAAAGGGCGGTAGTCTTTTTGTAGCTACATTATGAAAACCGTGGTTCAACAATGGGGAAATAGTCTGGCGCTGCGCATTCCCAAGGCGTTCGCGCATCAAACCTGCATCAAGAAAGGCAGTGCGGTCAGTCTTTCGGTGGAAAACGGACGCATGGTCGTGAAACCGATCAGGCCGCGGAAGTATTCGCTCAAGGAACTCGTTTCCAGGATCACTTCGCAAAACCGTCACCCGGAAACCGATTGGGGCAAAGCCATGGGAAAGGAAATCTGGTAAATGGCTGCCTACGTGCCTGACCGTGGCGACGTGGTGTGGATAAACTTCAGCCCGCAAGCCGGGCACGAGCAAGCCGGGCGGCGTCCCGCCGTCGTCCTGTCGCCCCGCAGCTACAACAAACCTTCAGGCCTGGCATTGTTCTGCCCGATCACCAACCGCGCCAAAGACTATCCGTTTGAAGCCAACCTGCCGCAAAATGCGCCCGTGACTGGCGTGGTACTGGCGGATCAAGTCCGCAATCTCGACTGGCACGCGCGCCGCGTTGAATTTATCGGCGAACTGGATTTGGAAACGCTGGCCGACATTCTCGCGCGCCTCCGACCGCTTGTTGAACTCGAAGATGAATAGGCCTCCGCGCAAACTCGATAGGTCCAGTGCCGTCATGTATGCCGCCGACCTGACTGAAGAGTGCGTGGACTTTATCAAAGGTGACGTGACCGACCCGACGAGAAATTTCCAAAAGTTGTGGACGGCGGGGGGTGGAAAAAAGGCATCCTGAGGGGGACAAAAAAACCTGCTGCCATCACACGATGGCGGCACAACCCTCAGGACACCTATGGAACAGAAGAATGTAGTCGGTCTGGAA
>JACQFP010000008.1 GCA_016200005.1 Verrucomicrobiota bacterium
CGGCGACAGCTCCAAATATGTCACCACTTCCTGCGCAAAATTGTCCGGGCTGCCCGTCGTCCCCGGTATCCCGGGTATCAGCGCGTCGGGCCGGAAATTCCCCACCCCCCCCATCGGCGCCCCCGGACCGTCCTTGTGATAGTTGATCACGCCCGGCTCGTTATACACAAACGTCCCATCGCTGTTGGTCGTCGCGATGTTGACATACAGAGGATAAGCAAGATTCGTCGTGCCCACCCGCCGCTGCCCCGATAACTGCAGGTCCGCCCGGCTCACGCTGAACTCATCATCCCCCCAACTTCGCCCCGGATAGCCTCCCGCAGTCTGGCCAACTGGATCAATCTGAAACACCCGCACCGCAAAGCCCGTCGCGCTTAAATTAACCGCCCCCGTCGGCACCGCGTAACTCGGCGGAATCGTAAAGTAGTTGGCGGTCATGTAGCTCCAGGTGTTGGTCCGGGTCGTCACCGGCGACCCGTTGTCGCTGTAGATCAACGTCGCCGTGTGCGCCGAACAGGGCGCCGCAATCGTGGCCGGCGTGTACGACACCATGGTGACGCCGCCGACCTTGTTGGTCGTGGGCGTGACCAGCACGCCGTCCACCCGCAGACTCACCGAATTGGGATTGAGTTGGGTGCCCTGATCCACCAGTTCCACTTTGATCGGCGCCTGCGGGGCCGCGTCCAGCGCGTTGGGCTTGGGCAACACCGACCGGGCGTAGAGCTTCAAGACGCTGGCCTCCCGATACGCTTTGATCGCGGACGGATTGGACAGATCGTTGATCAGAATCCGATTGGTGCCGGACAAGGAGTAAAACTCAATTTCAGAGGTGTAGCCACTGTTAAACCCACTCCCTTCCCACCAGAGCAATCGGACGGGGTAGAGGCCGGCTTGTTGGACCACCACCGAGAATTCCGAGCGCGTATTCCCGTACCGCCCGTCGCCCGATGCATTCCAAAGGATGTAAGCCATTCGCCCGCCATCAAAGACGGCTGCGGGCATGGCAAAGGCGTCTTTGGGATTGGTGCCCACGCCGATGCTCAACAGAAAGCCTTCGTCGCTGTTTACGCCCAAACGATTCGTCCCCGCCGGCAAATCCAAGTACGTCAGAATCTCCGCCACATAATTGTTGTCGCTGAAGTTAATCCCCGGAATCCCCGGCGTATTATCGTCCAGTGCGAAATCGCCAAATTGCTTGAGCACGCCCCACTCGCTCAAGTTGATGACATTCGTAACCACATAGTTGAAACTCGAATCGGCCGGGTTGGGCGTGGCCTCGTTTGCGTACGGCAACGCGGTCGCCGGATCAATGTAGCCGTCGGCTAGTTGCCGCCCGGCGTTGGCCAGGCTGTTCTGGTTGCCGGGAAAACGGTTCACGGGAAGCTGATGGATCTTCAGCTTGAAACCCGGCAGATTGGTGTTCACCGATCCGGGCGGCGCCGCCAAACCGGGCGGGATGACGGTCTGCGCCGAAAGCGAAGCCCATCCGAAAATCACCACCAGGCCGAACACTCCATATTTAATCTTGATGTTGTAATGCAAAGTGTATTTTGTTTTCATAAATGGAGTTCAGCGTCCTGTCTTTCTTATGGCATCCAAAGCTTTCTGTGCGGCGGGATTTCCGGAGGCGGCTTTGGCGGCCATTTCGCGCTCGACGGTCAGCCGCGCTTTTTCAACTGCCGAATATTGATCAACCGTAATTCTCGGGGCGGATTGGAGCGCTCTTAACTTGAAGAAGGCTCCCGCATAGTCATTGCTCTTCATGGCCGAAACGGCGGCGTTGACCGCTTGCTGGACTTGGATGGACTGATCTGGAGTCGCAATCTCGCGATTGGCCGGAGGCGGAGTTCGGGACTGAAAAGCTTTTTGCAACTCCGCGGCGGTGCTCGCCGTGGTGTCTTTGCCGCACCCGACGATCATCAAAGGAGCGCAGAGGCAGATGGCAAGAACCAAAATGTATCGTCTCATAAAAGTTCTTAAGTTTGTTCTGATGAAGAACGGTTCAAATAATCGCGGAAGACCCCAACCGCCTCGAGAGTTGTCAGGGAACGAAATAAAAACGGTCCGATGCTGCGTTAGCTAACGCTCGATACACTCTAAATTTCATGAATTCCACGTGGCCGTCAACCACACCAAAAGGTGTGCCGTCATCGTGAATACGGCCGATCGGTTCATCGGGATAGTTGGAGCCGTCGTTGTAATTTAAGCTGTCTGGCCCCATATACAATACGAGACCATCCGTCCGAAATTGAATGATTTTGTACCAGATGTTTTCCGGCGGTACTCGAAAGCCGCAAGCCTCGCCATTCATGATGTAGTCGCTCAATTTGTTAACCCGAGCCTTGAATTGCGGAGTCTCGAGTTTGACGGATGGACAACGCCAAACGCTGTACGTCTTCAAATATCCCCAAAGCACGCTCTTCTGGAGGTTGGTTTGCGTGTCACTGGGATTGAAAGGATTGGCGGTGAGCCACCCGGGCAACCGGTTGTATTCGGGCCCCCGGCCGTCGGTAGATCCCCAATTCGGAAATGGCCAGTAATCCCGGTTATCTCCGGCGTAAAGATGGCAGGCCAAGGTTAACTGCTTCAAATTGTTGATGCACTGCGTGCGGCGGGCTTTCTCCTTGGCCCTGGCCAGTGCAGGCAAAAGCAGCCCTGCCAAAATGGCAATGATGGCAATCACCACCAGCAGTTCAATCAACGTGAAGCCGCTCTGGACGGAGTTGGGTGATGGGGTGAGATGTGGGTTTTTAGTCTTCATAAATCGGCATGCTAAGCCGGGCTAGATCACTTGCTTCCCACCGTCGTCTGCATGCGCGCCAGGTCCGGGTCGAATCGAACTGCTGGGGCATCATAGCCGGTGAATTTCAGTACCGAGGTGCGTTTCCACTTCCAGTATTCCACGTGTCCGTCAGCAAAGGACATCGTGCAGCCTTTGTTGTGACGACTCGCCGGCCAGTCCCACCAGAACCACGCGCCGGCAGGCCGAATGCCCAGAGAAGCGTTGTCAATGCTGTCTTCGTTTTCATCCCAAAGCACGCTGGCCAGGGAGGGGCCGGGGTTGTGGATGTCGGATTCTTTGCGGTTAATTTCCTGATAGCCCTGATAGCCCGCTGGCGCACCCATCCAAGGATAGCTCATGGCGTAACTGCGAAACCGAAGGATGGATTTGTCGGTCACCTTCGACAGGTCGCTCGGGCAATGGTAAATCCCGATCGTGGAGTTGTACGGGAAAAAGGCCGAGCGCTGAATGTTCGTCGGCGTGGCGTCGATCTTGGCGCCGCCGGCGACCCAGGATTCTGCGCTGAGGGTTTCGATTGGCGTCCCCGCATTGTTGGGGGCCAGTTTGCCTTCGGAGTCCAGCGCGTAGAGATGCCAGCACAACTGCAACTGCTTGAGGTTGCTCGTGCAGTTTATCATTTTGGCTTTGTCTTTTGCTTTGGACAGCGCCGGCAAGAGCAACCCTGCCAGAATAGCAATGATGGCAATCACCACCAGCAGTTCAATCAGCGTGAAGCCGCACTGGACAGAGTTGGATGATCGAATGACATCTGGTTTCGCTTTCATACATTCGCCTTCTTCTGTCATGGATCATTTGGCACCCACCGTCGTCTGCATGCGTGCCAGGTCTGGGTCTCCTCGAACTGTTGCGGCTCCATAGCCGGTGAATTTCAGGACCCAACGACCTTTCCATTTCCAGTATTCCGCGTGTCCGTCCGCAAAGGACATCGTGCAGCCCTTGTTGTGGCGGCTGGCCGGCCAGTTCCACCAGGACCAGTCGCCGGCGTGCTCGATGCCGAGGGAAGCGTTATCAATGCTGTCTTCGTTTTCGTCCCACAGCACGCTGGCCAGCGAGGGACCCGGGTTGCGGATGTCAGATTCCTTGCGGACGATTTCCTGAGCGCCGGGATCGCCGTTCATCCAAGGATAGCTCATCCCGTAACTCCGAAAGCGCAGGATGCCTTTGCCGGTCACCTTCGACAGGTCGCTCGGGCAATGGTAAATCCCGATCGTGGAGTTGTACGGGAAGAACGCCGAACGCACGATGTTGCTGGGCGTCTCGTCGATCTTGGCGCCGCCGGCGACCCAGGTTTCTGGGCTGGTGGTTTCGATCGGCGTCCCCGCCTTGTTGGGGACCAGGTTGCCGCCGTAATCCAGCGCGTAGAAATGCCAGCACAACTGCAACTGCTTCAGGTTGCTCGTGCAGTTTATCATTTTGGCTTTGTCCTTTGCTTTGGCCAGCGCCGGCAAGAGCAACCCTGCCAAAATGGCAATGATGGCAATGACCACGAGCAGTTCGATCAGCGTAAAGCCGCTGCTTGAACCCGGCCGGTGTAGAGGATTGGTCATGGGCTGTACTCCAGGCCCGCCTTCGAGCTTGGAAGAGGCGGTCAGGAGGCCTTTGGTTTCTCTGCGTTTAACCACGTATAATTTTGCGTTGTTCATATACTTGGTCGATTAGAAATTTGGGTCGTCCGAAGGAAGGAAGCGTTGGAGTCGCTCCAAGTCGCGTATCTCGTCCGGCTTGGCATCGCCGAGGAAATTCTTTCCAGCCGATTTCCACTTCAAATGTTCCACGTGGCCATCGGCCAGCGACAGGTTGGCGCCCCGGTCGTGGCGTTTGCTGGGCGAGTCGGCCCAATATTTGGCGGGATATTTTCGAATACCGAGATTGCCGTCGTTGATTGGAGCGGACGGGTTTTCCAGGTTGTCCGCTTCGTCCATGAATACCACGGCCTGAGTCGGCGGGGGTTTGATGATTTGGGTGAACTTGATTTGATCACGGGCACCCATTTCACTGCTCATGGCATAACTGCGCGTGATAGGACCATTTTGACCTCGGGTTTTTGTTGTGGATTTGTCGGCCGGACAAACATAGATGGCAACTGATTTGTTGTAACGGAAAAGCACCCCTTCCTGGATTTTGATCGGGGTGGTTTCGACTTGAGCGTCGCCATAGATCCAGGCCTCACCATCGGCGGGCGTAATGGCCTTATTATTCGGCGGCAAGAACTCTCGATTATCATCGCCATACATCTGGCAGCAGAGTTGAAGCTGTTTCAGTTGGCTGAGGCATTGGGTATTGACCGCGCGGCTTTTGGCCTTGCTCAAGGTGGGCAAGAGCAAGCCGGCAAGAATTGCGATGATGGCAATGACCACCAACAGTTCGATCAGCGTAAAGCCGCGTGTTCGGCTCTGTCGAAAGCAGGGATTCGTCATGGGCTTCGCACCAAGCCGGGCTTGCTGCTTCAACACGTCGTTCGAGAAGCCCTTGTGACCGGCGTTCATAGGGCATTTTAGCTCGACCGAAATATTTGGTCGCATTTGATTTTCCAGTTCATCTTCTTCTTATCGGCGCAGCCGATAGAATTTTTGGTTGCCGGTGGGTGTTTCCACCAGCGGACTCGGGCACGCCAGATCCGTCCACGGGCCAGTTATGTTATCCGCGGTTTGCAGCGTCCCCAGACCGTCCCAGGAAACCACGACGCTTGATCCCAGCCGGTAAATCTTCAACTGCAACGGCAGCGCGCTTAACGCGCTTTCCGCAGGCCCCAGATCTTCCGGCCGGTAGAACTCATTGGTCGTGAGCAGCAGTTTGTCCATGTACAGGCCGTCCTCCCGCATCCAGATACTCACCGTATGCAAGCCGACGCTCGGTACGATCAGTGGGGTGGCGCTCCGCGACCAGGTCCACTCGTTTCGGAAGCCGGAAATTCGCCACTCAAGCCCGACGATCTGGTTAAGATCGAGTGCGAAATAGCACGAATCGGCGCCGGTATCCATGGCGGCGCCACGCGCCCAAAGGTAATTGGTGCCAGTGTGTGTAAAGCTGACCTGATAGTCCAGTCGGGGAACAAAGGCGGCCTGATCAGGCGCCGTGCCCGCGTTCGGGGTCAGGTGCAAATACCCGTCGCCGGAATAATCGATCTTCGTCGGGAGCGGATTCGCGTCCGAAAACCGGAACAGCAGCGATGGAACCGTCGCATCCGGGTCCGTGGGCGGCGTTTGCAGGTCGTAATCCTCCGCTTCCACTACGGCAAACCCGCTGGCGTCCTCCTGCAACACCGTTCGCTTCGTCCGAAAGGTCGCACTCTTGCTGTAGCTGTTCCCGTTCGTATCGCTGCAACTCCACACCGCCGTGTTGAGCGACAAATACGGCAGATTGCCCGGCGGCTGGTAACTGGCCGTCGTCACCGCCCCCGTCCGCGTGATCCCCGGCGTCACCGCCTGCCCGTTGAAATTCAACTGCACCGAGTTGCTCACCA
>JACQFP010000009.1 GCA_016200005.1 Verrucomicrobiota bacterium
GTGCGAGAGATTCCAAAACGCCTTGTAGTTTTCGGCCTTCTCGTCGTCGTAATCAAGCACCGCCCACGACAGGCCGATGATCGCATTTTCCTTGAGCTGGGACACGACCGCGCGCCCCGGGCCTTCGGCGGGCGCGTAATCGAAGGGCGTGATCCAGAATTCCAGCACCAGCTTGCCGCTCTGGCCGGGGCGGAAACTGTAGCGTTGCGCGGCGTTGGCGTAGGGCAACTCCTTGATCCACGGCTGGCAGCCCCAGACCATCGCCCAGTCCTTACCCTCGGCGGGCGTGAAGATGTGGTAGTTCTGCGCATGAACACCGTGAAAGCTGAAGTGGGCTTCCTCCGGCCGGTCCTTGAAATGCGGATGCATCTGTTTGATGAGCGGCCCGCCGGACAAGTCGCCGTCCACCACCACCTCGAAAATGTCGTTGTGCAAGTCCGTCCGGGCAAAGTCCCAGTAATCGTCGGACGCTTCGTAGAGAAAGTAGAGTTGGTTCAGGCCTTTGACCCAGCCCACGCGCACCTGAACGTCGAGGTCGGTGCGATTGTAGTTTGTCCCATGCCCGCGCACGGTGTCGGAGAGTTGATCCATGCCGATGATGTAATCCTTCGGCACCGTCGCCCAATCATCCGCGTTGCCGTCAATGCGCGGGATTTGATCGGGCGGGAACTGGAAGATCCTGAACTCAACGCCCGAGCGTTCGAGCGCTTGAGCGAGCGGCGCCGCCGCCAGCAGAAAGGCGACGATCTTGATGATCGGCGAAAGTGCGTTCATGGTTTCATTGACGTTCTCACACTTTGTTTCGGCTCCATTCTCCTCAGCATCTGGCTGAAACTATCGTGTTAACTGGATCAGGAAAAAGCTAGGCCCACGCTTCCTTCAAGAAGCGAATAAAATTTCCGTGCATGATCAGCTTCACATCTTCGCCGCTATAACCACGCGCTGAAAACATCGCTGGCAGGCGTGACAAGTCGGCGATTGTTTCCAAGTCGGCGGGTGTTTGTTCGCGACCAAACGCGCCGTCGAGATCGGAGCCGATGCCACAATGTCGCGCGCTTCCGGCCAGTTGGCAGATGTGGTCGATATGATCAAGCAACCGCTCCAGATTCAAGCCGGCGGCTGCCGGCGTGGTCTTGCCGCGCACCCAGGCGGGCACCATCATCCACGCGTCCAACACACCGCCGATGACGGCGCCGCGTTGGATGAGAGCTTTGATTTGTTCATCGGAGAATTGTCGGTTGTGCGGCACCAGCGAGCGACAGTTTGAATGGCTCGCCCAGAGGCGGCCTTGAAAGTGATCGAGCGCTTCCCAAAAACTCTCGTCGCAGAGATGGGTCACGTCAAGGATGATACCGAGCCGCTCCATTTCCCTGAGCAACTCGCGTCCGCGCTGCCCCAGACCGCCTGTAGCGTCCGTGCCCTGCGCATAAGTCCCCGGGCCATAATGGGCCGGTCCAAGCGCGCGGAGCCCTTGCGCGTAAGAACGTTCGAGGTGTTTGAATGTCACGATGGAGTCCGCGCCCTCCAAACTGAGAACGTATCCAATGGGCGCAGGTTGGAGTTCACGCTTTAGCGTGTCCGGACCGGCTGAAGCCTGAACTCCAAGCCCCCAAGCTTGCAAATGCTGCTCCAGTCCGGCGGCATCTTTGATCTGCACCATCTGCCCGGCCTCTTCCATTGCACGATACCAGGCGAGTTGCCCCTGCGTTTGCGCCCACGCCTGTTCCGGCGAATGCCAGCCGCGCAGCGGGTTGCCCGGTTTGACGTAACGGGCGATCTGTGTTGCCACGCACAATCCAATTCCACCGCGCCGCATTTCCGGAAGGGACACCGTTCCGTTTCCCCGATCCGGTTTATCGGTGAGTTCCTTTTCGCGTTGGCGAATCTCATCGATGGGCCGCGTCAAATCGCGATTCCACTCCAGAGCGTTCATCGCGAGGTCAAGGTGGGCGTCGAGGATGAACATGTTGCGGCGAGTTAACCAATCATCGCGTTCAACAACAAAGTAAAAACCAGCGCGACGATCGAAATAATTGTCTCCATCACCGTCCACGTCTTCAAGGTTTGCGTCACGGTCATGTTGAAATATTCCTTCACCAGCCAGAAACCGCCGTCGTTGACATGCGAAAGAATCAACGAACCGGCGCCCATCGCCACCACGACTAATTCCAGATTGACGCCCGGAACGCCGGCCACAACCGGGGCAACAATTCCCACCGCCGTGGTGATTGCCACCGTGGCCGAACCCGTGGCGATCCGGACCAGCGCGGCCACCAGCCACCCAAAGAACAACGGCGATAGGTGCCAGTGACTCGCCTGTTCAGCGATGGCTGCTCCAACGCCGCTGCCGACCAGAATGTCCTTGAAACCACCGCCGGCGCCGATGATCAGAATGACCCCGGCAATTGGCGCCAGACAATCGTTGGTGAAGCCCAGGATTTGTTGTCGTTTGAATCCGCACGCGTAACCCAGCGAGTAAAAGGAAAACAGCGCTGCGATCAGCAACGCGACAATCGGGTGGCCGATGAAGTCAATGACTTGGCGAAAACCGCTGCTCTTGGGAAAGGCGAGATCAACCACGGTGGCCAGCAACATCAACAACACCGGCAGTAAAATCGTGAAGACGGTGATGGCAAACCCCGGCAGGTTTTTCTCTTTCGCCTTTTGGGTGAATTGCGCCGCCAACTCGCCGGAAGCGTCGAGTGGAACGCGCCGCGCCAAAATTATTCCCAGCAGCGGCCCGGCCAGAATCGCCGTTGGAATGCCGACCAGCAGGGAATAAAGAATCGTCTTTCCAATATCAGCCTTGAGGACCTCGATGGCGACCATCGGGCCAGGATGCGGCGGTACCAACCCGTGCATCACGGAAAGTCCTGAGACCAACGGGATGCCGATTTGCAAAAATGGCATCCGGGTCTTTTGCGCCATGATGAACACCAACGGAATCAACAACACCAGCCCAACCTGAAAGAAGACAGGAATGCCGACGATGAACGCGATCACCACCATCGTCCAGTGCACGCGTGACTCACCGAACTGCCGGATCAACGTGACGGCGATGCGCTCCGCCCCGCCCGATTCCGCCATCATTTTCCCCAGCATGTTGCCCAGCCCCAGAATCATGGCGATGGACCCCATCACGCTGCCGACGCCTTCCTGAAACCGTTTCATGATTGCGGGCAACTCCATTCCGCTGGCCAGCCCGATGAACAACGCCGCCAGCACAATAGCGACAATCGAATTCATCTTGAACCGGGCGATGAGAACAATCAGTCCCACCACCGCAATCAGAGTGAACAGCAACAAACTCGTGTTGTGGTTCATGGTTTCACCAACAAATTATTTTTGCGGTCATGCCAGCGCGTGTGTTGTGCGGGCGATCAAATCGTTAGTTTCCGTTCCCGCGCCACGATTCTCCAACGTTGCGTTGCCCGTCCCTCTTCAACCACCACCGCCTCGGAATGCAACGCCACCGTGGGACAGATGTGCCAGGGAATGCCGAAAAGACAATCGCCGACTGCGAACCCATTCGCCTTTGTCGTTTCAACGACGAGATGTTCCTCGCTGTGAGTAATCGCTTTCGCATCCGGCAGATTCAGAAACTGGACGCGCGGATGCGGCATCTCTGCGGCAATCGCTTTATGACCGAGATCAAGGCAAAAGAGGTTGTCGCGCAGCTTGCTGATCACGCGGGTCAACACCAGTGCTGCGTGCAGAAAATCCAGATCGGGCAATTTCGTTGCGTAACCCGCGTCCCAGAAGACGCAAGTTCCAGGACTGCACTCGACATCGGGTCGCCGCGCGTGAATTGGAAAGGTCGGCGTGCCGCCAGCGACGATTCGAGGGACAGGCAGATTCTCCCGCTCCAGTTTGCGACGCAACAACTCGACGGGCGCGAACGCCGACTCGCACGCGGTCGTTCGGGCCGTCAAATCTGGATCGTTGATGTGACCGTCGTAAGCGTGGAAACCACCGGGCTTCAAGGCCGGCAACGAGGAAATGAGCCGGTAGAGGTCAAACGCCTGCTTGCCGTCGGCGACACCGGTCCGGTGCTGGCCGAGGTCGAGGTCAAGCAGCACTTCGAGCCTGGCCGAGGAGCGGGCGGCGGCATCGGAGAGAATCCCGATGGAGGCGGCGTTGTCCGCGAGACAACTGAACCGCACACTGGGAAACCGGGCAGCCAGTTCCAACAGCCGATCCACATTTGGGCCGACGGGTTGATAGGCCAGCATCACATCTGGCGCGCCGCAAATGGCGGCCATTTCGGCTTCAGCAATGGTGGCGCATTTGAACTTGGTAATTCCGAGGTTCATTTGCATCCGCACGACTTCGGCCAGCTTGTGCGTCTTGATGTGAGGTCGAAGCCGTTCAACGCCACCCGCGATGGCGATCATTCGGCGGATGTTTTCTTCAATCCGATCAGGATAGACGAGCAGAGCGGGCGAAGAAACGTCGTCAACGTTCTTGAATGGAAACCAGGTAGCGAGCATTTAATGAAGACTGAACATCTCGGTATACCTACCAAAAATCTGATCCCCATACCGTCGAGCGTACATTTCTGCAAACGATTCGCCGCGACTTGATTGGATTTTTGACTTCGTGGTCATTCGATCGTGGTGATGTCCCAACTCGTGAAGCAATATGTGAAGCAACTGAAAAGCTCTGGCAGACGCTTCGCTAAATTTGCACAGAAAAATGTTTCCTTTTTGCTCACTTGGAACACCGAGCCTGGTAATGATGTCTTCATGCTCTTTGAAAAAAGAGTCATTGCAATCAATCCATAAATCGCGTTCCCAAGCACAAATCCCCACAACGCCAGGTCTATGCCAGCCCATCAAATTGGATTCTCCAGGCGACAAGACAATCGCGTGAAGTCCCACGGAAAGCTCGTTCCAGTCAGGAAGTATCGAAATGAACGCTTCAACATCCCGCTTCATCAAAACGTGTCTGTAACCTTCGCCGGGCCTTTGACGATCGACAACAAATTCGGTAAGGTTTCCGAGGTAGTAATCGCCCGACAATTGAGTTCGGTTCTTTTTTTGAACCCTTCCGTCTCGAACTTTGGGGGTTGTTTTTCTTTGATGCATCGAAGTCCATTGCTCACTGTCCCAACAGCACTGTCTACGTTTCAACCTCAAATATCGCCTCGATTTCCACGGGGATGTTGCCCGGCAATGAACCTATGCCGACTGCGCTGCGCGTGCCCACACCATTCTCTTTGCCGAAGACTTCGGCCATCAACTCACTGAAGCCGTTAATCACTTGCGGGTGATCGCGGAAATCGAGGGTGGCGTTCACCATGCCCAGCGTCTTCACCAGCCTCTTCACGCGATTGAGGCTGCCGAGTTCGCTGCGCAACGTGGCGAGGATCGTGAGGCCGACTTGGCGGGCGGCGTGCTGGCCGCCAGCCAGATCGAGGTCCGCGCCCACGCAGCCGGTGATCATCGTTTTGTCCGACTTCAATGGGCCGTGGCCGGAGACATAAGCCAGATTGCCAACGATCAGCAAAGTTTTGTAAACCGCGACGGGCTTGGGTGCGGGCGGAAGTTCGAGTTTCAATTCGGCGAGACGGGATTCTGCGTTCATGCGGGAAGTTATACCCACAGACTGCGCCAGCGAGACAAGGAATAAAAATTGTGGGCCATGCACTTGATTTCCGCACATGCAAACGGGGCCAACCTAAAGGTTGAACTCCAACGAAACCGGTCACGCGCGGCGTTGGAGTTCACGCTTTAGCGTGTCCGAGGGGCCGAGGAGAATCGCCGGTGCATCGCCCATGAAATTCTTGTCGCGAGGATTAATCCACGAATGGAAACTTGTTCGACAGCAAGAAAACTTGCGCGCACTCCTCCCACGGTGTCTGCGATGCGGGAATGCAATCGTCAAACAAACTTGGTTTGTCCCGGCGTCGCCATTGGCGACACGGCCAGCGATCCGTTCCAATCCAGGTTCTCCGGCACCAGACGTTCCTGCGAATTGAGCGCCATCTCCCAAGTAATTTCCTGGCCGGTGTAGGCGGCCATGCGACCCATGATCGCCAGCAACGTGCTGTGCGCCAGACGAACGCCATCGTTGATGACATTGCCGGAGCGAATGGAAGCAAAGAGTTCGTCGTGCTCCACCTGATACATGTCCTTGGTCGGCCCTTCGTAAACCCAGGAGTTCTCGCCCGTAATTTCCACCGGCGCTCTGGGTCGCACACCAACCATGCCGTTGCCTTTGGTGCCCATGAGATAATCGGCGTTCTGGCTGTAGCAGCCGCTGATCTGGCGCTGCCCCATGAACGCGCGGACGCCGCCCGGATATTCGTAATTCACCTCCAAGTGGTCGTAGATGTTGCCTTCGTGATTGGGCGTCTGCCGACCGCCGACGGCCACGGCTTTGAGCGGCGGCTTGTCGTGCATGGCCCAGGCGATCTTATCCACGCTGTGGACGGCCTGCTCGACCAGCCCATCGCCGCCGAGCCAGACAAAGTTATACCAGTTGCGAATCTGCCACTCCACATCGCTCATGCCCGGTTTACGGGAACTGGCGGGCGGCATCGGTTTGACCGGGCCGGTGTAGTACGTGGCGTAAATCGCTTTGATGTCCCCGATCGCGCCGGCCAGCACGCGTTTGTAAAACTCGCGCCGCGGATAATCGTAGCGCCAGCAAAAGCCGGCCACGAGCGCGAGATTTTTCTTTTTCGCTTCCTCCACCGAGGCGAGCACGGAGCGCACGCCCGGCGCGTCGGTCGCCACCGGTTTCTCGGAGAAGATGTGTTTGCCCGCGTCCACCGCGGCCTTGAGATGTTGCGGACGAAAGCCCGGCGGCGTCGCGAGAATCACGACATCCACGCCGCTGTCGATCACCTTCTGAAACCCATCCAAGCCAACGAAGCAATGGTCGGGCGCGACCTGGACTTTGTCGCCGATTTCCTTTTTGAGCGTGGCCAGGCTGTTATTCAGTTGGTTTTCGAAAACGTCGGCCATCGCGGTGAGGACGACGTTCGAGTCTGCGTTCAAAGCCTGGTTGGCGGCGCCGGTGCCGCGCCCGCCGCAGCCAATCAATCCGACCTTCAACTTTTTGGTGTTGGGCGCGCCGGACGCGATGGATGGGAAGCCGAGGGGTGAAACCAAAGCGCCACCCAAAACGGCGACAGAAGAGGTCTTGAGAAAATCCCGGCGCGAAGTCTGTTTGTCTGAAATCTGGTTCATAATATTCTGCAGATAAATGTGTTCATAGCCTTAATCTGGAATCGCGATTCGTCAAGCCAAGAGGATGTGACAGCAACGCAGCTGGGCAGATCTCCGCAGATCTCCATTTACTTCTATCGGGACAGTAGCTTCTCGACAACAGCACTACTGGTTTTTCGACCATTTTCAGGCGGGCGTTTCTCGTCCAAGCAAACGACTGAATCCTTGCTAGGGACATACTTCGCGACCAATTGTCCAAAGGCTCGGATTTCGATTTCGCCTCCTGCCTTAGCGGGGCGCAGCGAGCATCCCCACCAAAATGAATCCTCATCGCCTAAGGTGAATTTGTAGCAATCCCCACTTGGCTCGACACGATAGAGAAAAACGTGATAAGCATCGATCACTTCCCCGGTACGGTGCGCGACAACACAAAACTTTTGGCCGTTTGTCAGAGTCAGTTTCGAACAGAGGACATCGTCGCCAGCTTTGACACCGATAGGTCCCCAATGTCCCAAACGCACCAAGCTAAGGATCAACAAAAGTGCAAGCACCCCGATTGTTCCTATTTTCATCCTTATGCTGCTCATAAAACCAACGCGAATTGATCGACCGATTTTGAAAGTGTTTCATTTCAGTGCCGCGATCAAATAAAAAATCCCCGCCACGGAGATGGCCGCTGAACCGTAGCGCAAGGCGCGCCCACCTTCGCGGGCACACACGCTTTCTCATGGTGTTTCGATTCTACAGCGCCAATCCCGTTGACTCACTGACCTGATTGAATCAATCGAACCACCGCGTCGCGAATGGTCGAAAATGTCGCCGATTTCAATGCGCCGATTTGGCCGGCCACCAAACTCGCGTGCGCCGTGAAGAGTTTGCCCGGTCTCGCAAAGCTGGTGACACGCAACGAACCGTGAGCGAAGTCGGCAGCGGCGACATGAATCGCGCGCGGGTCGCCGTAGGATTTGCTGGTGATCTGACATAGCAACCAATCGCCGCGACCGGCGTGCGCCAGCACCACAGCGGGTCGCAGTTTGGACTGGCTCAGGTCTGAAAAGGGGAACTGAACGATCACGACTTGCCCGGCTGCAAGTATGCCCATGCGGCGTCCTCCTCGGCACGATTCCAGTCCTCGGCCAACGCCGCCTCGCTCAGCAGCGCGGTTTCGTGAGCGTCCGGCGCTTCTTCGAGAATGGTGACCAGCGCGCGAGTTGGGAAGGCCACGTGCACCGGTTCAATCAACCTTACCTCACCCGTCGGTTCAATGATCGCCTCGACTGTTTTCATCTTGGTTCACACCATAGCCCGACCACGGGCATCCGCAAGTGGTAAACCTCGCATCCGGTGCACTCACACCGTAGCTGTTAAACGTTGTCCCCTCACCCTTCCCTCTCCCCCTCGGAGGGGGAGAGGGTGGCCGAAGGCCGGGTGAGGGGACAATCCAATCGACCGATAATTATCCACGGTTAGGATTACTCCGATCCGACGTGCTTGGCGACTGGTGGTTCTTTTTATCTTAACGCAGCGACCAAATAAAAAATCCCCGCCACGGAGATGGCCGCTGAACCGTAGCGCAACGCGCGCGCGGCGATTTGATTTCGTCCGGTTTCGTCCACTTGTGTCGCGCGCGCCAGTTTCAAGGCGCAGAAAACCGGCAGCACCACGATCTGGTGTCCCACCTCGACGCCCACGCTGAACGCGACGATGGCCAGTCCGACCGTCAGGCCCGCCATGCCTTCCATGGCGCTCAACAATCCGCCCGCAAAGCCGAGTCCATGAAACAGACCAAAGAAGAATGCGACGGCGAGCCGCGACCAACCGCGCGTGCGCTCCGGCCAAAAGACGTTTTGCAGGGCCACAAAGACGATGCTCGCGGCAATCATCGGTTCGACCACGCTCGACGGCAACCGGACGAGATCGAGCACGGCCAGCGTCAGGGTGATGGTGTGGGCCAGCGTGAACGCGGTGACGACTTTGACGAGATCCCAAAGTGTCACCGTCGCCAGCACCAGCGCGCCGATGAACAGCAGATGATCATAGCCGCTCAAGATATGCATGATCCCGTGGCGCAAATAGTCTTTAATCATGCGCCATTTCTCCAGCCGCGGCGCGCGCGATTGATGGCCGGCGGTGTCGGCCTTCCAGTCGCAGATGTAGTCGAGCGGCTCTTTGAAGGTGAGCAGCAGTCCTTCGGTGGATTGCCGTTCGTGTTGGCCGATGCGCACGACGTAAGTGGCTTCCCATGGATTGCCGGGCGCGTAATTAAATTCGCGGAGCACGTCTTGTTGGATGCGGACTTTTTGCGGCACCGCAGTCGTGGCGAATTCAAAATCATAAATCACGCGGTCGGTGGAAGTTTCACCCTCTCCGCTGCGTAGTGGAGGAGAGGGCCGGGGAGAGGAGACGTCATTTTCTGGCTGGCCCTTCTCGATGAACCTGCCACCGACCGGCCCACCCCTGACCCCTCCCAGGAGGGGATCAATCCCCGGTGCGGTGCTCCCCTCCTGGGAGGGGCGAGGGGTGGGTTCAGGGGTTCGATTCGCGTAATCTGTTTCTCGGAAGGTCGTGTCACCGAGTTTCCGCGCGCTGCTGCCCGGCTCGATGAGGTTTACGAGACGGCCGGAGAGAAGCTGACCGTCAGCCGAGACTTTGAAATGTTTGAGCAGATATTGGGCGTGCTTCTTCCACACGTCTGTGAAGGGAACGCCTTTGTCGTCGCCGGTGGCACCGAGCGCGCTGGAGACAAAAACCTCTTCGGTCGTCACGCGCATGTGGAAGGTGATTTTGTCGGGAAAGATTTCCACCACCAGAGAGTTTTGCGAAACGGGATGGGCGAAGGCCGAGTGTTCAGTCACGAGCCATGAAAGCAGGAGGAGAATGACGAATCTTGCAATGACCGATTGACGATGCCCCCTCACCATGCACCTGCTGCCAACCCACCCACCCCTTTCCCCATCCGAGGAGGAGAGGGTGAAACCGGCGTCCACGCAAAGTTGAAGGATTATCCGCTTCATCAATGAACGTGAAATCAAATTGCCCTTACAACTTTACCTCTTCAAGCAGCGACATCATTTCGTTTTCGCCAGCGGTTGAGTCGCCAGAAAAAGATGCCGAAAAAAATCGCGCCGCAACCATTGACGCCGACGGTGTAGCCGAGTTTGTAAGTAAGGCCGGTGTTGTCCTGCGCGTAAATCGGCACATCGACCCCGACGAGCAGATTGGGAAGGGCGAGGGGCATCATTGCCCCTTGAACGATCCCTTGAACCAAGCCGGCGGGGTGGGTGCTTTCGTTGATCGCCACCGAAACGCGTTTCAGTGTCCAGCCGATCGCTGCCGCCAGGAGCAAGGCCAGGATCAGCCGCGGCAGAAATCGCTTCCCCCAACGCGGCGCGGCGACTTTGGCTTGTGTGTCCGACATGGTTTCCGTAGAGCAAGAGCATGTTTTTGAGCCAGCGCGCCATGCAAGCAGAATATTCTGATGCCGCGGATCGTTCGGCTGCCGAAGTGGCGGATGGGTATCGCCAACTGGCGCGGGCGAACCGGGTTTTTCGTTTCGCACATCCATTCGAATATCTGCTGCCGCGATTGCTGGGCAAGGAACGTTGCCGGTCTCTCGCCTTGTTGGACCTGGGCGCGGGCGATGGTTCGATGGGAAATCAACTTGCGCGTTGGGCAGCACGACAGGGATGGGACTGGCGCTTCACCAACCTGGACACCAATGGCCACGCTCTGCGTCTGAATTCGCCGCGGCGCAATGTCGCTGGCTCGGTGCTGGCGCTGCCGTTTCGCGATGCGAGCTTCGACGTGGTGATGGCGTCGCAAATGACGCATCACTTGGCTGGCGAGGCAGAAGTCGTCACGCATTTTCGCGAAGCGTGGCGCGTGACGCGCACAGCGCTGGTCTTGAGCGATCTGCACCGCAATGCAGGTTTGTATGCGCTGGTCTGTTTCTGGGTTTTTGCGCTGGGCTTGTCGCCCCGGGTCCGCAGCGATGGGATGCTTTCCGTGCGCCGGGGATTTCGCGTTGCAGAATGGCGAAGTTTCGCGCAGCAAGCCGGGATTCCGCAGGCCAGCACGTGGCTCTATCTCGGCATGCGCATCATGCTGCACGCGCGGAAGGCGGCGTGATTTCAGTTCCCCGATTTCAATTCTGAAGCATTGCGACGCATCCGCCACCACCAGCGAAACCAGCGGCGGGTGTCCTGCAACGGACGGATTTTGCTCTTCTCATCCTGATAAATCACCTTGATGGGAATGAAATGAACGCGATGACCGGCGGCGGCGAAGGCGAGCAGAATCTCGGACTCGATTTCGAAATGAGTCGTGTCGAGCTGGAGCGTGGACCAGACATCGAGTCGCATCAGGCGGAAGCCGCATTGCGTGTCGGGCAAAGGTTGGCCCGCCATTCTTGAGAGACGCCGGCTCATCCAGCGATTGACCTGTCGGCGCAGCCACGGCATGTGCAGGGGATTGTTCATGCGATTGCCAACGACCAGCGCGGCGTTCTCTTTTTCCGCCAGTGCCAACATGCCCGGTATGTCGTCCGGCGAATGTTGACCATCGCCATCCATCGTCAACGCCCATTTAAATCCGCGCTCGAATGCGCGTCGCCAACCGGCGTTCAGGGCGGCGCCTTTGCCGGATGTTCCTGGCAGACGTATGACTTGCGCCCCCGCGCGTTCGGCCAAGTCCGCCGTCGGATCGCTTGATCCGTCATCGACAACGATCACGTTGGGAAGAGATCGGCGCACGGTGGCGACGAGCGATTCGATTGCCCCGGCCTCGTTCAAGCAGGGGATGACGACCACGCATTCAGCCGCCCAATTCATCCGCTAAAGCTAGGGAAGGAGAAGCGAGTGTCCAGCGATTTTCCGGGAGGAGCAGGCCGGGAAAGATCCGACCGAGCGCTGATTGGGATGCGACGTTGGGAATTGTCCTCGTCTCCATCCGCCAAACAAAGTTGTCGTGGTGCCGCAAGACCGGAATAATGACACCGACCGACAGGTAATTGTGCTGTTCCCTTCGATGTGGCACAGCGAATGACTTCGCTTCGGTGGAGGATAGTGCTCTGCGGGGACGCAACCTGAGCGCCGCCGGCAGCCTGGCATACGGCAGGTCGGGCCGCATCGGCGGCTCCGGCACGCCCCTGCCGGAGCCAGCGCAAAGCGAAAAAACCAATTCCGCACCAGCCTTGATTCCGAAAGTTTCCGCGACTCGCAGGAATTCCGGTTTTGAAAACTACACGACATCTGTCAAATGGTTTCCCGCGCAGTCCTCCAAAAACCAGAAAAAGCGTGAATAGAGAACCGTCATGACAAAAGGAGCAGAGAGATTTCGCTTCCAACAACCTGGTGGCATTGGGTCGATTGAAGCAGAACGCTGATAGCCTTAACAGGTTGTCGTGACAGCCGGTTTGGAAGGCAATCCCAATCAGCGCGATGGCATTTTGATTGGACCAGTTGATTTGAGCATTGCTCCGAAGCAACCGTGCCGTCAAATCAGGACGCTACCGTAAATTTCTAACCCGTGTGCGGCAGGACCAGGGTGCCGTCCGTCCCCGCGGTATCTTCTTCCGGAATCCGCATGGCGTAAAACGAGCGGTAGACAAAGATCAGCGCCACGAGGAAGAAGAACGCCCCGATGGCGTGCTTGATCGATTTCTGCGCTTCCGGTATGGTCACGGCAATTTCCACGGCCAGCAAACCGAAGAGCGTCGTGAATTTGATCACCGGGTTCATCGCCACGGATGAAGTGTCCTTGAAGGGATCGCCCACGGTGTCGCCGACAACGGTGGCGGCGTGCAACTCAGTGCCTTTCTGGCGGAGGTCCACTTCCACGATCTTCTTGGCGTTGTCCCACGCGCCGCCGGCATTGGCCATGAAAATGGCCTGGAACAATCCGAAGAACGCAATGCCGATCAGGTAGCCAATGAAGAAATAAGGGTTGAAGAACGGCAGCGCGAGCGCGAAGCAAAACACGACGATGAAAATATTCCACATGCCTTTCTGCGCATAGACGGTGCAGATGCGCACGACTTCCTTGCTGTCCTTTTCCGACGCGGTGCGGGCGGAAAGATTCATGTTCTCCTTGATGTAAACCACCGCGCGATACGCGCCGGTCACCACCGCCTGGGTGGAGGCGCCAGTGAACCAATAAATCACCGAGCCGCCCATGATGAGACCGAGAATAATCTCCGGCTGCACGATGCTCAGCTTGGCGATCACGCCGCCAAACATGTTTTCGAGCAGGATGATGATGCCGAACACCATCGTGGTCGCGCCCACGACCGCGGTGCCGATGAGCACCGGCTTGGCGGTCGCCTTGAACGTGTTGCCCGAGCCGTCGCCTTTCTCTAATTGATACTTGGCATTCTCAAAGTCCGCATCGAAACCAAAGTCCCGCTTGATTTCCTCCTTGATGCCTTTATGCGATTCAATCTGGCTCAATTCATAGACCGATTGCGCGTTGTCCGTGACCGGACCGTAGCTGTCCACGGCAATCGTCACCGGCCCCATGCCGAGGAAGCCGAACGCCACCAGACCAAACGCAAAAATCGGCGCGGCGAACAGAAACTTCGCCGGCATGAGCGCAAGCAGCGCGGGGTTCTGTGAAAAATAATACGACGTGGCCATGAGCACCATGATGCAAAGGCCCATCCAGAAGGCGGAAAAATTGCCCGCAACGAAGCCCGACAGGATGTTCAACGACGCGCCGCCGTGTTTGGAGCAGTTGGTCACCTCGCGGACGTGACGCGAAGTGGTGCTGACGAACACCTTCGTGAATTCCGGAATCAACGCGCCCGCCACCGTGCCGCAACTAATGATGATCGACAGCACCCACCAGAGATCGGGTTGCGCCAGGCCCGCGGTATCTTTGAAATCGCCCAGCAACAGCTTGCTCGCGATGAACGTGATGGCGATGGACACCGCCGAAGTGATCCAGACCAGGTGGGTCAATGGCGCTTCAAAATCAAAATCTTTTTTGCCGCCGAACATCGCCTTGCTTAATGCTTCGTTGGCGAAATAGGAAACCAGCGAAGTCACGATCATCAACGCGCGCATGACGAACAGCCAGATGATGAGCGTTGCGACGATGGCCGGGGTGGCCGCCAGCGCAAGCGCGAGGAACGCGATCAGCGCCACGCCGGTCACGCCATAAGTTTCAAAGCCATCCGCCGTCGGTCCGACCGAGTCGCCGGCGTTGTCCCCGGTGCAATCCGCGATGACACCGGGATTCTTTGGATCGTCTTCCGGCAGTTTAAAAACGATTTTCATCAAGTCGCTGCCGATGTCGGCAATCTTCGTGAAGATGCCGCCGCAGATGCGAAGCACCGACGCGCCGAGTGATTCGCCGATGGCAAACCCGATGAAGCACGGGCCGACCAGATCGCGGGGCAGGAAGACGAGAATGCAAATCATGAAGAACAGTTCCACCGCGACAAGCAACAAACCGACGCTCATGCCAGAGCGGAGCGGGATGCCGAGCGTGGCGAGCGGGTTGCCTTTGAGCGCGGAGAATGCGGTGCGGGAATTGGAGACGGTGTTGATGCGGATACCGAACCACGCGACGCCGTAAGAACCGAGGATGCCCAAAATGGAGGCGAGAAGAATGACCACCACGTGACCCATCGAATTTCCCTGGAGGACCTTGAAGTAGTAAATCATGCAGGCCGCGATCAACACCCAAAGGATGGCGAGGAATTTGCCCTGCGTGAACAGGTAGGTTTTGCACGTCTCCCAGATGGTGTGGGACACCTTGGACATGGACTCATGGACCGGCAGCGCCTTGGTCTGTTTGTATTGCACGAGACCAAAGATGGCCCCGACAAAACAGATGAGGATGCCCAGATACATCAGCGCCTCGCCGCTCACGCCGCCCAGTCCGTCGAATCTGACCTGTTTCAGGTCGGGAATATGAATGTCCGCTTCACCGGCAAAAGCGCCGGAGGCAACGCCTAGAAGAATAACAATGGGCATCAAAACGCCCCAAATTCTTGATTTGTTTTTAATCATAAATTTTAACAGGCGGGGACTATGGCAAAAGGCACTGGCCGAATGCCAACAAAATTTTCAGCTTTTCACGCCTTTGAGGCCGGGATTACTTCGTGATAAAAAGCCTCGATTTAGGGCACTCCCGGCAAGCTGATGCTGGTGGTGGGGATGGTAGTCCGCTCACGCAACCAGACCACATCGATGTTCTTGGGGGACGGATCGTTGTGAGCGTGGTAGTCGGGGGAGAAGGCCCTGACAGTGCGGGCGTCCCGCCATCGGTGCGCCTCGGCATGGCCATCTGAAAATGAAACCACTCCGCTTCGGTTGTGATGGCCGGCAGGGAAGTTGAAGAATCGATCCAAGCGCTCATCCATGTAGATTCCGAAATACGGCCAGCAAATGCTGTCAGGATGAACATCCTGAAACAGGAACACACCACCGGGCCTCGGCAGGACGACCTCGGAATTCTTTTTGAAGATCTTATAGGCGGTTGACATTCGCTCATCAAACGGGCCTTCCCAACCCACGTAGGCGTTCAACGAATAACTGCGGAGCTTCGGGTAATTGCGGCCGCCGACTTTGACCGTCGGGCGGTCGCCGGCGCAACGGTACACATTGACCGCTTTCAGGTAGGGGGCGAACAGCGCATAGCTGGGGCTTAACAGCAGATTGACGTTTGTGTTGTCCGGCGCGTAATAGAACGCTCCCTGCACCCAGGACTTAAATGCCGGACTGTTGCCATTGGGCGGCCGGCCATTCGCCACCACCCGATCGTTGTTGTCTCCGGCATAAATGATCCACGTCAACGCCAGTTGCCGCTGATTATTCATGCAGGGAATCCGCTTGGCTTGCACCTTGGCTTTCGCCAACGCGGGCAACAACAAGCCGGCAAGAATCGCAATGATGGAGATCACCACCAGCAGTTCAATCAACGTGAACGCCGCATGGCCTCCTTGTCGTTCCGGTCGCTCATCCCGGCTGCTCGCGGCGGGCGTTTGCATAATCAATTCATTCGCGGAGACTCTGGTGGATCGATAACGCATTAACTGCCGTACCGTTGAATGATTCAAGGAAAAATGCAAACGCTCTCACTGCTGCTCGTCTTCATTCGAACGCGATACGGCAGCCACGGGTCATTTTGTTTGGAGTTCCGCCTTCAGGCGGTCTGGTTGGGTGTTAAAACCCCGGAACCGCCTGAAGGCGGAACTCCAAACGGCGGCAGTGCCCGACCCGCGCCTTTGCAGCGTGGCTGCATTTTGCTTGTCGGAGCAATGGGGTCAAAACATGCTCTGCGCATGATCAAATACCTCGCCGCGCTTGGTTTGTTGCTTGCGGGAACTTCGGGAGTCACGGTGGCGGAAGTGTTGATCGTGGCAGACGAATTCCCGGCCATGGAACTGGTGGCGGCAAAATTGAAAAGCGAGGAACGCATCACCAGCAAAGTCATCTCGCAAACGGAGCTTCCCGCCAGCCTTGCGCCTTTCGATGCGGTGATCGTTTACATCCACAAGGAACTTTCGGCAAGTGCGGAAGCTGCCTTGATCGATTACACCAAGGCCGGTGGCAAGCTCGTGGTGCTCCATCATTCCATCAGTTCCGCCAAGCGGAAGAACCCGCACTGGTTTTCGTTTCTGGAGGTCGCGTTACCCGAAAGCGATGTCGCTGCGGGTGGCTACAAATGGATTCACCCGGTGACCTTGGATTTCGTGAATCTCGCGCCGCGCCATTACATTATGACGAACCGCGTGAATTACCCGGCCCAAATTTCTTATGCGACCACGAATGCGCCGGTTCGTAACGGCGGCCTGCCCGGATTCACGCTCGAAGAATCAGAAGTTTACCTGAATCATGCGCTCACCGGACCCCGCACGCTGCTCATGGGGTTTAAATACGTGGACGCCGGCACGAAGACGACTTACATGCAGGACACTGCTGGCTGGATAAAACCGACGGGCAAGGGTTGGATCATCTACCTCAGTCCCGGTCACAGCGTGAAGGATTTTGAAAATCCAACTTTTGCGCGGATTGTCCTCAACGCCGTGGTCTGGAAACCGTGATTCAACCGAACGCAGTCTGCGTCTGCCCGCAGGTCGCACTCACGACTCGCATCAAACTGGCCGCTCGCTTAAGGTTCGACCGTGAACTTTGTTGCCCTCCAATTCGACATCGCGTGGGAAAACAAATCCGCGAATTTTGAAAAAGTCCGCAGCTTGCTGACCGGGTCGCCCCCTGAAAAAAACTCGCTCGTTGCCCTGCCGGAAATGTTCGCCACCGGTTTCAGCATGAACGCGGACGCAATTGCGGAACCATATGGAGGCGAGACCGAACAGTTTCTCGCGAGCACGGCCAAGGAATTTGGCATTTACCTCGTTGCCGGCGCCGCCATGCGCGGTCGCAATGGTCAGGCGCGCAACAAAGCGCTCGTCTTTGCGCCTGCCGGAGAACTGATCGCTTTCTACGCCAAGATGCGGCCTTTCACGCCGGGCGGCGAGCCGCAGCATTATGTCGCCGGTGAAGCGCCGATTGCATTCCGCTGGAATGACTGCGCAGTTGCGCCGTTCATCTGCTACGACCTGCGATTTCCGGAAATTTTCCGCGAGGCCGTGGCCGCACATCAGCCGGAGCTTTTTGTCGTGATCGCGAACTGGCCGGAGAAGCGGATTCGTCACTGGGTCGCGCTGTTGCAGGCGCGCGCGATTGAGAACCAGGCTTATGTGGTCGGCGTGAACCGCATCGGGCGTGATCCGTATTACCGATACAGCGGACGCTCGCTCATCATCGATCCACATGGAGAGATTGTTGTGGACGCGGACGGGCGGGAGTGTTGTATAAGCGCGAAACTGGACTTGATTAACCTGCGGAAATATCGCGAAGGACTACCGTTCCTTGCTGACATGAAAAACGTTTCCTCGTCGTGACGCGTGACAAGCGATTCACCCCACCCCTGACCCCTCCCAGGAGGGGAACAATCCACCGCGCGCCGCTCCCCTCCTGGGGGTGGGTTCTGAGGTTTCCGTGCTTCTCGCGACTGGCCTTGAGATCGTGGCAGCGCTCGATGGCTCATCACTGCTTCATCAAAAGGATTGAAAACCACCAGCCGATTCAATAACTTGCGCCCATGAAATCACTTCTTCACCTGATCCTGTGCTCTGCCCTCTTCACATTGTCTGGCTGCGGAAAAAAGACGGACGAAAAATCCTACACCATCGCCGTCATTCCCAAGGGAACGACGCATGAATTCTGGAAATCGATTCACGCTGGCGCCGTGAAAGCGCAACGGGAATTGGACGCCAAAGGCGTGAAAGTGGAGATAATCTGGAAAGGGCCGCTGCGCGAAGATGATCGCGACCAGCAGATTCAAGTGGTGGAAAATTTCGCCAGCCGGCACGTCAGCGGCATCGTTGTCGCGCCGCTCGATTCGCAGGCGCTCGTCAATCCCGTGGCCAGCGCGGTGCAGGCCGGCATTCCCGTCCTCGTGATGGATTCCGGTTTGAAATCGGACAAGCAAATCAGCTTCGTCGCCACGGACAATTACAAGGGCGGCCTGTTGGCGGGCGAACATTTGGGCAAACTTCTCGGTGGCAAGGGCAACGTGATCCTGTTGCGCTACGCCGTCGGCTCGGCCAGCACGGAAGAACGTGAGAAGGGTTTTCTGGACGCCCTGAGCAAGTTTCCTGACCTCAAGATTCTTTCCTCCGATCAATACGCCGGCGCCACGCGCGAGACGGCCTATCAGGCTTCGCAGAATTTGTTGAACCGTTTCGGCAACGAAGTGAACGGCATCTTTTGCGCCAACGAACCCTCGACCATCGCGATGACCAAGGCGTTGCGGGACATTGGCAAGGCCGGCGGCAAGGTGAAGATGATCGGGTTCGACGCCGGTTCGCAGTCCGTGCTCGACATGAAGAACGGCGACGTTCAGGGGCTGGCCGTGCAAAACCCCGTGCTCATGGGCTACCTCTCCGTGGTGACGATGGTCAAACATTTGCAGGGCGAGAGCGTGGAAAAGCGGATCGACACCGGCGTGGTGCTCGTGACGCCGGAAAACATGGAGCAACCCGACATCAAGGACTTGCTCCACCCGCCGCTGGATAAATATTTGAAGTGAGGCGTGGGAAAAATCAGCTCCTTCAAACCAGAGTCTCAGTTCCACTGCCCTGTCAGCGTAAACGCCGCCCAGAAGTAAGGGTTGGAAAAATCTTTCGAGCGTAACAAGGACAACTGTGCTTCCCGCCAAGCCTTCGCGCGGGCTTCGCCCGCCCGCCAGCGCCGCATGAATTCCGTCATCAACTGGCTCGTGGCCTTATCATTGACTTTCCAATGACTCGCCAGCACGGTTTCCGCGCCGGCAATTCTGAACGCGCGGCGCAGCGACATCACGCCTTCGCCGATCTTCACTTCGCCTGAACCAGTTTGGCAGGCGCTGAGGATGACCAGTTCCGTTCCCTGCAAATTGAGCAACGAAGCCTCCAACCCGGTGAGCAAGCCGTCTTCAATTTCCGATTTCCGATTTCCGATTTCCGATTTTGAAAAGTGATTCGCTCCCGCCAATGCAATGCCGCAACGCACCATTGGATTCTCCCAATCTTGAAACCGCGAATCACGAGAACCACCCGAAAAGGAACCCGCCCCCGGCCCGCCTGTGGAAGAGCCGAAAGGCCTTTCGCGTATTCCGCGTATTTCGCGGTTAATGTCTTGGTCGGCAAGAAAAAATCCGTGAGTAGCCAGATGCAACACCCGCGGTGAAACCACGGCTTTCAACTCCGCCTCGCGCGCTTCTGCACCCAAACGCAACGAAGCGTCCTCGCCCAGCAGCTTCGCCACGTTTGTTGCCTCGATGCCTGAACCCGGCAACGGATTGAATTTTAATCCACGGTAAGAGCGGCTCAATGTTCTCGTAGCAGTCAACGTCAGTTGGCTCTGAACTCCGGGTTGAGAGTCGTTGGCCTGCTCGCGATTTATCGGAGTTGAGGGTTGAGAGCTTTTAGTCAGAGCCTCCTCATGTCGGCTGCTACGAAGATCGAAATCAAAATCCGGGTTGCCCATCACCAGCGATTTTGAATTTTTAATTTTTAATTTTGCATTGGCGATCCGCACCACTTCCCGCCCGCTGGTGACGTAGCTGATGGTTTTTTCTTCCACCAAAAACTTGTTGCCAACGGGTAACATTTCAAACGGCAGCCGGCTCAGTTGCCAGTCCGGGCAGATAATCAGGTGGGAAACATTCGTCAGATGCCGGGCGAGCGGCGCATAGACCAGGTCGCTCAAGCGTTGCAAGGCCGGGGACAAATCTTTGGCGGCAAACTGTCCGGCGGACATTCGCTTGCTGACCAACTCGACCGCTTCATTGATCGGCGCGGCTTCGCCCAAGTCCACGCGCTCGACGACGACGTTGGTGGAATCGCGCGCCAGCGGAAAGGTCAAGTAAGCGGCGTAGTGTTGTTCCTTCCAGTAGTTCGTCCTGGCGGTGAAATCGTAACGGCGATACTGAATGAAATCCACCAGCGCGGATTGCGGCGGAAGACTCCGGGCAATGTCGTTTAACGTCAGGTTTCGCTCACGAATCGTTTGCGCCACCAATCCGACACGCTCGGCCAACTTCTCCTCAAGCAGACTCAACTCGGTTTGCAATTCGCGCCGTCTGGCATCGTGCGTAGCGGGATCGAACTGAACTTCCGACAACCGTGTTAGTTCAGACATCACGATTTGATACTGTTCTTGCAAATCACTTGTTACGGTTCGCGGGTCAGCGTTCAAAGACGTTTGAGCAATTTGAATTTCTTCAAGCAAGGCTTTATTCAGTGCCAACTGTTCGGCGGCAAGCATGCCTGCAATTTCAAAATTATTGCCTGCGCCCTTCGCGCAGAGCGTGTGAAATAGCCGCGATAGCTCAGGTTGTCGTAGGGCGTGCCGTTGGCGGGCGTGCGGTAATACGGCGCGACGTAAGTGCCATTGCTGCGGAAATGGCCGCTCACGATTTCGGCTTTGGCGGCAAAGGTGGTGGTCAGGATTACGGCGGCGAGGGCGAGTTTGGTCAGAGTTTTCATATTTTTTGTTTGTTGTTTGTTATCGGCGGCGGTTCGTTTTGAACTGCCTTCACCCGCTACATCGCAAATGGGCTTTTCTTTCTTACAACTTTTTTAACCACGGATGACGCGGATGAACACGGATGGAATTGCCGCAACAAGGCGAAGCGACACCTCACCCCCAGCCCCTCTCCCATCGGATGGGAGAGGGTAGCGTCGGACTCTCCCCGACCGAGGCGGAGAGGGTGTCCGCCTGGACGGGTGCGGGTTGATTCGTGTCCATCGGTGTTCATCCGTGGTTAAAATTCTGTGTGTTCCGTGCGTTCTTTCGCGGCGAATGAGTGGCTTGCAATCGCATTGGGGCGAGCGCATAGTTGTCGCGTGGGCATGAAACCAAAAGCCAAGCGATCAACCGGGCGGGCGGAGTTGGGCGAATACATCGTCGCGGACCCCGACATCTGCCACGGCCAGCCGACTTTCAAAGGGACGCGGGTGCTGGTCTGGGTGGTTCTGGAGCAACTCGCGGACGGAATGAGTTGGGATGCCATCGTCAAGGAATGGCGTGGAAGGGTGCCCAAGGCGGCAATTGCCGAGGCGGCATCGCTGGCCAGCGAGTTGGTCAAGCAGCGGGGTTATCGCGGGCTAAATGATCATCATAGACGAAAACCTGCCCGAATTGGAGACCTCGCAACTGCGTGATTGGGGCATCCGCGTACGGGTGGTTGGGGTGGAGGTCGCCCGCCTGGGCATCAAGGACGACCAGATCATTCCTTTGCTGCATCGGCTGCGGGGCGCGACGTTCTTCACTCTCGACGAGGACTTTTTCGATCGGCGGCTTTGCCATGCCCGTTACTGTCTGGTCTGGCTGGACATGGCGGCCAAGTTATCCGCGCTCCAAATCCGCCGTTTCCTGAAGCATCCCTCCTTGGACACGGAAGCGAAACGGATTGGCAAAGTGGTGCGCGTGCGTCCGACCGGCATCGAGTTCTACGAGGTCGGTGCGCGCACTTCAGGTTCCGTGGCGTGGCAAGACGAATGAGCGTGCTCAAACTCAAGGCTCTCCAAACCGGCGATGCGGACGCCTGGAACGCAGCGTTTGACTGGTTGTGGCCGACGGTCTTTGCGGTGGCGCAATTGAAACTTCGACGCTATCTCCCAAACGAGGTTGAGGACGTGGCGATTGAAGCATTGGAGGAATTGGTGGAGAAGGTGCGCGTCGTCAAATCCTCGGAGGAATTGAAGCCGCTGGCGGCAAGCATCGCGCATCATCGGGCGGTGAGTTTGCTGCGGGAGCGGTTTGCCAAGAAGCGCGGCGAAGGAAAGACGGAGTCTTTGGACGCGCCGACGGATGATGACGGCCACCCTCACGACCCGCCATCAGGCGATTCGCCATTGGCGGATTTGGAGCAATGGGAACTGGCGCAACGGCTCAGCCAGTCGCTCGCGGAACTCAAACCGCCGCTGGGTGAAATCCTTTCAGATTTCTTTCTGCACGGTTTGCGTTACGAGGAAATTGCCAGGAAGCGCGGCGTGGCGGTCGGCTCGGTGGGCGTTTATTTGAAACGCGGACTGGAAGCGATGCGGCGCATTTGGGGACGTGAGGAAAATAGTTGAAACAAACGAACCAGTATTTGCGATGAACTCAATGAATGACGAACGCTTTTTTGATCTGGCGATGAAGGTCATTGCCCACCAAGCCACGGACGCGGAGCGCGCGGAACTGGACGCGCAACTGGCGCGCGAGCCGGAAATGCGCGCCGCGTTTGCGCGGCTGCAGGCGGACGTGCGTGTGACGAAGGATGCGCTGCCACTCGTGGATGCGACCCAGGCAATAGCGGGCGAGTTGCCAGCCTACGCTCGTGGACGGTTGCAAACAAAAGTGCGGCAGACGCTTGGTCGTCCTGAATCCGCGGAAAAAAAGCCGGACCGCAGTCTGGCGTTGGGCTGGCGTTGGGTGCTGGGTCTGGCGGCGGCGACGGCCGTGGTTCTGCTCGTGGCGTTGCCAATGTTCCTCACGCAGAATGCACCGGTAATTCAACTGGCGATGCTAGACACGGCGGGCGGCACTCGCGGCGCAGGCACGAACGAGGTTTTGCTTCTTCGCGAAGCATGGAAGACGGCCACGCTGGATTCTTTCACGAGTGCGGAGGCCCTGCGCGAGTGGGAAACAGATGCCAAACCGGGCGCGGTGAAAATCGTTTACGATCGCGCGGCGGGGGAAGTGAGGGTCATCGGGAAATGGGGCGGCAAGTCGTTGGAAAAGACTTTTCAGGTTGAGAGAGATTTGGCCGCGACCGTGAAGGAAGCGAAGGCGTTCATTTCCGAGCAAACGCAGTAGTGAAGCCGCGCTCGACGGGTCGCTGACCGTGACAGGCGAATAGCTTGTGTCGCCCTCACGGCGGATTCGGTTTCCGTTCACTTCAACTTCGGGCTTTCGTTCGCCCGGCAACATTTGTAGTTCCAAAGGGTGAGGACCCCAGTACGGCCGCACTTGGACCAGGTGCAGATGAGTTTCGTCGTCCAACGCGCCAGTGTACCACGCGCAGTCTCCACACCTGCCAAACGGGCGGGACCGCGTTACAAAATGAATGGCTTGAGTTTTTTAAACTCCCAGATTAAATAACTCAATCATGCGCTACCTTCGCAGATTATTGGAATCACCCGTGGCCGCGGCCGCGCGGAGCTTTCCCGCCATCGTGCTGACCGGCCCGCGGCGCTCTGGAAAAACCTGGCTGCTCCGGCACCGGTTTCCTCAGGCGAGCTATTATCTCTTCGAGGACCCGGACGTTGTGTCCCGGTTCCGCCACGATCCGCAGGGGTTCCTCGACGGAGTGCGGCTGCCAGTGATTCTGGACGAAATTCAGAATGTGCCGGAGGTGTTCAACTTCGTCCGCGCGCGAATCGACCGCCAGCCGCGCCGGGTTGGCCAATGGTTTCTCACCGGCTCGCAGGAGGCGGGTCTCATGCAAAACGTCACAGAGTCGATGGCTGGTCGCGCTGCGGTTCTGCAATTGTTGCCGATGTCCGCAAGCGAGACGCCAAAAGTCAGCCTGTTGCGGGGCGGTTTTCCCGAAGTGCTCGCGCGTCCAGCCGCGGCCGGCCTTTGGTTCAGCTCCTATCTTCAAACGTATCTGGAGCGGGATGTGCGGTCGATCAGCGCGGTGCAGGAGCCGGCTACGTTCCGCCGATTCCTGGCGCTGGTTGCCAGCCGGCACGGGCAGTTATTGAACAAATCGGATCTGGCCGCGCCGTTGGGCATGAGCGTGCCGGGCATCGGCCGGTGGCTCGACATCCTCGAAGCCACGGCGCAGATTTTCCTGGTGCCTCCGTATTTCGAGAACCTGGGCAAACGCCTCATCAAGTCGCCGAAGGTTTACATCGCCGATTCCGGTCTTGCCTGCCACCTGCTGGGCATTGAGACGGAAGCGGAGTTGGAGAAGTCACCGTTCCTAGGCGCGCTGTTTGAAGGTTTCATTGCCGGTGAAATTGTGAAGGCCCAGTTAAACGCAGGCCGGCGGCGTGAACTCTATTACTTCCGGGACCAACAAGGGTTGGAAGTGGATTTCGTGGTGCCACGAAAAGGCGCGGCCGTGCGACTGATCGAGGCGAAAGCCGCGCGAACGGTGTCGCCCGGGGACGCCCGGCCGATGCAACAGCTCGCGGCGGCCTGGCGCAAACGGCCTGGCGTGCGGGGAAAAGTGGAACAGATCCTCGTGCATCGACCCGCACGATCGGGGGTGGCTTCTCCAGCCGTGGCTCCCGGAGTGCAGGCGTTGCCGTGGCAGGAGTTCGTGGAGCGAGGTCTTGCCTGAACAACGGCAGTGGACTCCGATGAATGGAAGGAACAACGCCGGCCCTGCACGACGCGCGCGGAGGCGGGGATTCCTCGCGACCAGCTGGGCGATGGGCGCGTTTGAAAATCGTCAGGCACAGAGAATTCGGGGTTGCTGCGTCGATGACATCATCGTGAGCGAGGTTGCCACGCATCGCCAGAAAGACGTGGATCCGGACTCCCGGACGCGGCGTCACTGAAAAAGCAAAACACCCGAATTGACTCGCCAAAGCGGTGCGGCTATTTATCTTACGCCAACGATGGACGCGATTTTGAAGATCGAGAATTTGTGTGTCGAATTTCGGAGTCGGGAGTTCGGCGGAGGCGCAAAGGCTGCTGTAAAGGGCTTGAACCTGAGTGTGAACGCCGGGGAAGTTTTCGGATTTCTCGGCCCTAATGGTGCGGGCAAGACGACGACCATGAACGTTCTGCTCGGTTTTGTGAACGCGACCCACGGGGAAGCCTACCTGTTTGGCGTGAATGTTCGCGAGCCGATTGCGCGCCAGCGCATCGGCTATCTGCCGGAACTGACCTACTACTACAAGTTCCTTACGGCGGAGGAATTGTTGCGTTTTTACGCCCGGATTTTCGGAATCCCCCGGCGGGAATCCGAAAAGCGCATCGATCATCTCCTGAAGTTGGTGGAGTTGGATTCGGCGCGCAAACGTCCCATTAAGCAATACTCCAAGGGGATGCAACAGCGCGTGGGTCTGGCACAGGCGCTGATCAATGATCCGGATCTTTTGCTGCTCGATGAACCGACCAGCGGTCTGGACCCGCTGGGCCGGATGAAGGTGCGGGAAATCATTCAGCGTTTGAAAAGCGAAGGCAAGACGGTTTTCTTCTCGTCCCATGAACTTGGCGAGGTGGAGACTGTGTGCGACCGCGTGGCGATTCTGCACCAGGGCGAGCTTAAGATCGAAGGGCGGGTTGGCGACTTGGTGGATCAATACCGAAGCAATCTGGAACAGATTTTTCTTAAGATCATCGGCTACATGCCGGCGTCCTGATTATGAATAACGTTTTCGCCCTGGCGATTGTGGTGCTGAAGGAACTTTACCGGCGCAAGGATTTTTACGTGCTCTTTGTGTTGACCGCGTTGATTACCTTGCTCCTGGGAGCGGTGAACCTCTTCAACGACGACAAGATCGTTCGTTACCTCAAGGAAATATGTTTGCTGTTGATCTGGGTGTCGTCGCTCGTCATCGCGATTGTGACGACGGCGCGGCAAATACCTGCGGAACGGGAGAATCGCACGCTGTTCCCATTGCTGGCCAAGCCAGTAAGTCGCGCCCAGCTTTTGCTTGGCAAATTCGTCGGGTGCTGGCTGACCTGCGGGCTGGCCCTTTTGATTTTTTACATTTTTTTTGCGGTGATGAGTGGGACACGCGAACATCAATGGCCGGTCCTAAACTATTTTCAGGCCCTTTGGCTGCATTGGTGGATGTTGGCCATCGTCATCGCCGTGACCCTGCTGGGCTCGCTCGTTTTTGCTGCGCCCTCGTCCAATGCAACCATCACCTTCATTGTGGTCATCGGAATTCTGCTGGTGGGTCGGCATTTGGGAAAGGTGGCGCTGCAACTGGCGCCGCTGAGTCAGACCATTGTTTATGCGGTTTACATGGCGATCCCGCACCTGGAGTTTTTCGATGTTCGCGACCTGGTTATTCACAACGGCGATTTGATCGCCTGGTGGGCTTGCGGAACCGCCACGCTCTACGCCCTGGCCTATTCGGCATTTTTTCTTTTTCTTGCCTGGCTTGTTTTTCGGAAAAAGGCGCTAAATTAAGTCCATGGCTTCGCCCTATCTGCTGCTGACATTGTTATTCGTCGCAAGCTTCAGCCTGGCGGCGCGCCTTCAGCTTTGGTACCAGGGTTGGGAAGGCAGCCGCTCCCAGTCCTCGGGGGTCCTCAACGTCTTGATGGGCGACAGCCGCCGCCTCTTTGCCAATCACTTCTTTGTCAAGGCGGACGTTTATTTTCACAGCGGTTATTATCCTTCCATCTTCGATCAAGCCAAGCTCCACGAAAACTCTCCCATGATTCAAACGACCGCCACCGGCGCGAAACCCGATCATGAAGCGCATGAACATAAGGATCAGGAAGCCGAACAGAAGGCCGATATTTTTGGTCCGCCCAAAGACTGGATTGACCGGTTCGGCCGACATTTCTATCCGTCCCACCACACGCATCTCGAAAAAAATGGTGACGAACGGGAGATATTGCCCTGGCTTCGTCTTTCTGCCGATCTCGATCCGCAGCGGGTCGAAACTTATACGGTGGCGGCCTATTGGTTGCGCAGCCGGTTGGGTCGGGTGAACGAGGCGGAGCAGTTTCTCCGTGAAGGGTTGCGCGCCAATCCCAAGAGCTATGAGATCCTCTTCGAACTGGGGCGCGTCGCCGATGAGAACCGGAAGGACCCCAAAGCCGCGCAAAACCTTTGGGAACTGGCCCTGCGTCGATGGCACGAGCAGGAGGCAGCCAAGCGCGAGCCGAATGTTTTTCTGCACCAGGAAATTGTGGGCCATCTGGCCGAACTGGAAGAGCGGAAGGGAAATTGGGATGTCGCCCTTGGTTATCTGGAGCAGCTCAAAAAATACTCGCCCTTCCCCGAAGTCGTTCAGAAGGAAATCGACCAGGTCCAACAGAAACAAGCAAAGCCATCGGCGTCCGAGCCACCAGGAACTCGCGGCGCCAAGTAGGACATCGGGCTTCGCGGTGGCGATGGACTTCCGCCTGGATCGGGCAAGGTAACAAGGCTGATCCAGCAATCCAGGTTCCCGCCGGCAACGCACAGCGCGTCTGGTTTGCGGAGATGGGCAATTCTTTTTGGGCGTCGTCAGCTCCGGCCGGATACTGTCGGATCGCATTTTCTGCCGGGTGGGCCGTCGTTTGCGCGGTGATCGGGAAAGATGGTAGCACCAGGTTTGGGCTTTGTTTTCTGAAGGAATTTTGTTTAATAGCCCGCATGAACATCCGGCACGCCCACATCAAACGCGTCACCAATGAAACGCGGATCGCTGTCAAATTGAAACTCGATGGTTCGGGCAATGCCTCCGTTAGTACGGGCATTCTGTTCCTTGATCACATGCTGTCGTTGTTGGCGAAGCACGCCGTGATTGATTTACACCTTCGTTGCACTGGTGATTTGAGGGTCGATGCCCATCACACGGTAGAAGATTGCGGCATCATCCTGGGCCAGGCATTCCAACAAGCATTGGGAGACAAGAAAGGCATCCGACGATACGGCACGGGTTTTGATCCGCGGAATCCATTCACCGCCGAAGCCTACGTGCCGATGGATGAATGCCTGGCGCGCTGCGTCATTGACTTCAGCGGACGCCCGCATCTGGTCTGGCGCGGTTTGAACCACCTGGCGCAGAAAAAAATCAGCCGCGCGGAAAAACAACAGGACATGTCCAGCGCATTTCGATTTGGTCTGGCGCGGGAATTCTTCCAGGGATTTGCCAATGAAGCCCGATGCAATCTGCACTTGGAATTGCTTTATGGCGACGAACCGCACCACATTGTGGAAGCCTTGTTCAAGGCCTTTGCGAAGGCCGTTGATATGGCCTGCCAGCGGGACCCGCGCCTCGCGGGCATACTTCCCAGCACCAAAGGAAAATTGTGATTGGAGTTGAATAGCCGGTTATTTCACGCCGTCGAAATCATGGCGACCAAGCAAGATTATCCCTCCGCCGCCGATGAAACGCTGGTGCAACTGTCGCAGAACGGTGACCTGGCGGCGTTCGAGGAATTGGTGGCCCGGCATCGCGACAAGATTTATGCCCGTGCGTTCAGCATGGTGCGAAACGAGGACGAGGCGTTGGATCTTTCTCAAGAAGCCTGGGTGAAAAGCTGGCAACGGCTCAAACAATTTCAGGGACAATCCAGCTTCGGCACCTGGATGACGCGGATCGTGATCAATCTTTGTCTGGATCAGTTGCGCAAACGGAAACGCCAGCGCACTGAATCAATCGAAGCGATGGATGAAGAATTCGGCGGCGTGGAACGTCAAATGCCTGTGGTGACGGTGAACCCCACGGCCGGGTTGGAACGAACTGAATTGCGGCAGAAAATCGACCAGGCGCTTGGACAGTTGTCTTACGAACATCGCACCGTTCTGATCCTGCATGAATTTGAAGACATGGAATACAAACTGATCGCCAAGAAAATGAATTGCTCCATCGGCACCGTGATGTCCCGGCTTTTCTATGCCCGACGAAAAATGGCGGTGCTGCTGGCCGGGTTGAAGAAAGACAACTAAAGACGATGAAACATGATTCCCAACTCAAGTTGCAAGCTTACTGCGACGGCGAATTGACCGCCCGTGCGGTCCGCCAGGTGGAGACCTGGCTCGCGGAAGACAACGAGGCCCGTTTGTTGCTGGCCGAGTTGCAAAATACCAAGGCCGCTCTCGCCAGCGGCGAACCGGACCGCAAACTCCCTGAAGCCCGTGAATTCTACTGGAACAAGATCGAACGCGAAATCCAGCGCCACTCTCAGACGCGCCCGCAAACGGGCATTCCAGTAATCTTTACCTCGTGGCGCAAGTTTCTGATTCTGGCGACCGCCGTGGCCGCGTTGGTGGGGCTGGCGCTCCTGTTTTCAAGCTCATCACGACATTCCACCATCGTGCAGGCCATCGCGCGCCATTTTCATGAGTTTGAATCACCGTCCGAAGACGCGCATGGTTTTACCTTTCGAGACCAGACGACGGGCACTACCGTCGTGTGGATATCCTATGTGGACGATGAGGGGTTTACAGACACGGGTCTCATTGATAGTATTCAATAGTGATGAATGCCAATAGACTGTTTACCCGTGTCGCAAGCGTCATCGTTTTTTCGCTGTCGCTTTTCGCAAATTCGTCCGAGGTGTTGGCGGCGGATTTGAAAGTGGAGGCCCGGCTGGTCTGGGGAACGAACGAGGATAAATCTCCCAATCCCGACCACAAACCGGTGGATGCGACCCTGGCCAAAAAGCTCCGCAAAGTTTTCAAGTGGCATAATTATTTTGAAGTCAATCGAAAGACCGCCACGATTCCGCAAAACCAGACGGCCAACATCAACATGAGCTCCAAATGTGTCCTCGAGGTGAAAAACCTGGGGAACGCCCGCGTCGAGGTGAAGCTGATTGGGAAAGGCAAATTGGTCAGCAAGAACGCCCAGACGCTCACGCCCGGTGAAGACCTCATCGTCGCCGGCGATGATAAGAACGATACCGCCTGGTTTGTGGTGATCCGCTCAGTTGATTCGCAATAGACCGCGCTCAACATTGCGACCAAGTGCCCCGCCTTAATTCCCGGGGCGTCGGCGTCTGGAATGCGCCGGAAATCCGAAGCCCGAAATCCGAGTTCCGAAACAAATCCCAAGCCCGAATCTCAAAACCTCCCCCAGCCGGCCGTTGGCTCTGGCACTATTTCTCCGTCGAAACGCACAAGTCTATTGCGGCCTTCGGGCTTCGGGCCTGTTTCTGGTTTCGGGAAGTCGGAATTCTGATTTCGGAATCAATTGGCCCCGGCCAGTTCCTCGTTGTTCGTGACGTTCAGGATTTTGAACTGTTCGGCGTGCAACGCAGGATCGGCGCGGAACGACAGCTTTCCGAAATAGCGCTTCTCAAGCTCAATCAAAAGTTTTTCATCCTCGGTGCGCAGCCGCGCCAGCACCGTGGGATGAACCACGATGCGAAGTTGAAAGTCGGATTCATCGCGCGAGCGCTGCTTGAGAATCTCACTGAGCTTGCGCTGGATCTCCACGCTCATGGTCAACGCGCTCTTTACCTTGCCGCGGCCTTTGCAGTAGGGGCAATCGTCATAAACGGCGGCGTGCACGCTTTCCGAATGGCGTTGGCGGGTCATTTCCATCAGCCCGAGTTGCGAGATGGGCAGGATATGGGTTTTGGCCTTGTCCCGCCGCAAGCCTTCCTTCATTCGTTGGTAAACATTTTGCTGGTCGCGACGCGATTTCATGTCGATGAAATCGAGCACGATCAACCCCCCCATGTTGCGCAGACGGAGTTGACGGCAGATTTCATCTGCCGCTTCGACGTTGACCTTGAGGATGGTGGATTCCTGGTCCTTGCCGCCTTTGTGGCGGCCCGTGTTAACATCGATGGCGACTAGCGCTTCGGTTTCATCCACGACGATGTAGCCGCCGCTTTTCAAGTGCACCTGTCGCGAAAACGCATTCTCCAACTGGCGGCTGATGTTGAAGCGATCGAAGATGGGCTGGGACTCGGTGTAAAGTTTGACCTTGTCCGCCGAACGACGGGAGATTTTGGAAATCATTTCGCGCATCCGGTCGTAAGACTTCGGACTGTCCACCACGATGCGCTCGACGTCCTCGGTCAAAAAGTCGCGCACCGTGCGCTCGATCAAGTCCGGCTCCTGGAAGACACACGTGGCGGAGGGCTGGGTCTTGATGCGCTCCTGAATTTGTTTCCATTCTTCGAGCAGCAGCGCGATGTCGCGGACAAAGTAACGGGCCTGCTGGCCTTCGCCGGCGGTGCGCATGATGACCCCCATGCCTTCGGGAATCGTCAACTCGCGCAGAATCTTCTTCAGCCGCTGGCGTTCCTGTTGGTTTTCAATCTTGCGCGAGATGCCGCTTTGATCGGAGTTCGGCAGGAGAACCAGATAACGCCCCGGCAACACGACGTTGGTGGTGACGCGCGGCCCTTTGGTGCCGATCGGCCCTTTGGTGACTTGCACGATGATGTCGCTGCCCGGTGGATAGAGGCGTGGGATGTCCCGAGGGGTGATGCGCGGTTTGTCGTGCCTTTTGGTGCCGCGATCAACGATCTCCACGCCGCTGTCGAAGCTGCTGGGCACAATGTCCCAGTAGTGCAGAAAGGCATTCTTTTCAAAGCCGATATCCACAAACGCGGCCTTCAACCCATCTTCCAGGTTGCGCACCTTGCCTTTGAAAACGCTACCGACCAGACGCTCTTCGGTGGTGCGTTCGATGGTGAATTCTTCAAGTTTGCCTTCTTCAGAAATCGCGACGCGGGTTTCCAGCGCCTCGGCGTTGATGATGACCTCTTTGTGGATTTTCTTCACCGGCTTTATCAACCGCTGGACTTTCTTGATGACGGTTGTCGCAGCGGCGCGCAGCGTTTCCACGATGCCTTGGGGTGGCCGGGTTTGCACGACCACCGGTTCAAACGGCGCTTCCTCCTGAACCTGCGCTGGAGTTTCCAGGTTCGGTTCGCGAAAACGCCGGCGCGGTCCTGATGAATCAGCGTCGCCGGCGACCGCTTCCTTGGGAAGTCCTTCTGGCGGCAAGCCGGCGGCGATGTTCTCCGCCCGCTCAATCTCGTGCGAATGGCGGGAACGATCATAGACTTGCGCATCCGAAACGGGCTTCTCGCCCAGGACTTCGGCGCGGGCGTCACTGGCCGCGCGGTCTTGTCGTTGTCCGGCCGGGTTCAAGCCGCCGCTGGGGCGGAAGCGCATGCCGCCGCGACGGCGACGGGAAAAATGTTTATCACTCATAGATCAATAGGATTTTCGATGGGTATGGACGTTTTGCAAAAGGCCAATCGCGATCAACGAGCAGAGCACTGACGATCCGCCATAACTCAGTAGCGGCAGTGGCACGCCCGTCACAGGCATAATGCGTATGTTCATTCCGATGTTGATGAAGACATGGCTGAAGAGCAGCGTCACCACGCCCACAGCCAGCAGTTTGCCCAGGCGATCGCGCGCCTGGCTGGCAATTCTGATCCCGATGAACAGAACCACCGAGTACAGCGTGAGGACCAGCACGCTGCCGACAAATCCTTTCTCTTCGGCAATTACAGAGAAAATGAAGTCGTTGTGCGCCACCGAGCGCGGCAGATAGCCCAGAGCGTTCTGGGTGCCCTGACGCCAGCCTTTGCCCGTCAACCTGCCCGAACCCACGGAGATCATCGCCTGACGCACGTTGTAGGAATCGTTGCGCTGCTGTTCGCGCAGGCGCAGCCTCTCAGCCTCGGTGGCATTCGAAGGAGCGTAGTCCTGACCGAAATAAACCAGCAACCGGCGGCGCTGATAATCCTGCAACTTGATCTGCCACCAGCCCGGCGGCGCAAAAAGAATGTCCACCAAGAACAAAACCGCCAGCAACCCAACCACGCCCGCCACGCGCAGCAGATAACGTTTGGGCGTCCCCGCCACGAACAACATGACCACCGCCGTGGGCACCAGCACCAGCGCCGAGCCAAGGTCCGGCTCCTTCATGATCAGCAGAAACGGCAGCGCCATCATGCCAATGGCTTTCCAAAACACATGCGGCAGGCGCAATTCATCCGAGGGTCGGCTCAGGAATTGCGCGAGGGCCAGGATCAAAGTGAGCTTGGTCAACTCCGAGGGTTGCGCCTGAAAGAATCCGAGATCAAACCACCGCCGCGCGCCAAAACGCATCGTTCCGATATGCGGAATCAACACCACAATGAGCGCCACAATGGTGATCCAGTAGGCGACGTAGGACCAGCGCGTCAGCACGCGATAATCAACGAAGCAGATGGCGGCTGCGGCCGCCAGGCCGACGAAATACCAGATGATCTGTTTGAAATAACTTTGCGCGTACCACGGCAAAGCACTGGTCGATTCATTGGCCATCGTCGCGCTATAAACAAAGGCGGCGCCCAGCACCATCAGCCCGAGCAGGGCCAGCACCAGCAACAGGTCAATCCGGGCGTGGCGGTCGTTTGAGGTTGATCCAAACATTATTTTGCCTGACTCAAAGTTGCTGTTTTCGGTTCAGCCATTTTTTCTCGCGCCTGGATGGCCAGATAAATCTGTTGCGCAATCGGCGCACAGGTGGCGCCGCCGGAGCCGCCACTCTCCACCATGACCACGACGACATAGCGCGGATTCTCGTAGGGCGCGAACGAGACAAACCAGGTGGTGTGATCGATGGTTTCGCCACGCGGATTCTTGACTTGCGCGGTACCGGTCTTGCCGCAGATGCGCATGCCGTGGACGGCGGCGGCCCGGCCCGTGCCATCAGAATCCTCGACATCGGCCAGCATCGCCGCGCGGATGATGTTCAAGGTGCGTTCGCTGACGCCCAGTTCGTCGCGCACTCGAGCGCGCGGATGCACGGGTGCTGATTGCCTGGCGAGCACATCCTGCGATTCAATCCGGTCCACGATGCGCGGCCACAAAACCTTTCCACCGTTGGCCACGGCCGCCGTCATCACCGCCATTTGCAGCGGCGTGACGAGGATCGGGTCCTGGCCAATACAGACGTTCGCGGTATTGCCATCGAACCAGCCCTCGGACACGCGCTTGAGGCTGGGCAGGTTTCCTGCCACGTCTTGTCGTGTTGGCAGGCCCGTTCGCTCGCCCAGATGCAGTTTCTGCCCGATGCGAATGATGTTCTTGATGCCCGCGTGGATGCCATTGGTGATGAAGTAAGCATTGCTTGAGTGAATGAACGCTCTGCGGAAATTGTAATCGCCAGGCGCCACGGTGTCCTCGATCTTCCGCCGGGCGACGTAAATACATCCGCGACCCGGTCGCTTCGGATCTGGCTCAACGGTGTAAGTGGCTGCGGGATTCAGCCCTGCTTCCAATGCCGCCATCGCTACCACAAGTTTGAAGATCGAGCCAGGCGCATAGTTTTCATAAGTAGCGCGATTGCTTTCTGGACGTTGTTTCGGGTCGCTCAATTTTTCCGCCTCGGCGCGGCTGATGCCTTTGACATATTGGTTGGGATTGTAAGCCGGTGAGGAGGTCAACGCCAGAATGTCACCGCTCCACACATCCATGACCACGGCCGCGCCGCGCGTCTCGGTTCCAAAGGGTCGCCGTAACGCCTGTTCGGCAGCCTGCTGAATCGAGTAGTCAATCGTGAGCACCACGTTTTGGCCCGGCTCGACTGCCGACCAGATGTTTTGTGACTGGCGATACCCGAGGTGATTTACGAGCACCGACTTCGCGCCGGCCTTGCCGCGCAGTTCTTGATCGAACCCGGCCTCGACGCCCACGCTGCCGCGCCAGTCCGGCAGCCAGTAGTTGAAGAAGGCGTCTTCCCCTACCGCCGAACTATCGTCCCGGCGCAAGTGACCCAACAAATGAGCGGCCACGGTTTGATGCGGATAAACCCGCACCGGCTGGATTTCCATGTCCACACCGGGTGGTCCGCCCGACTGTTCCTGCAAGCGGGCGATTTGATTCGCATCCAGATTCGAAGCGATCACCAAGGGCAGGGCGAGCCGTGTTTGGTAGTGCCGATGAAAATTTGTTTCATCAAGCGCCAGCGGCATTTGCAATCGGGTGCTTAGTTGAGCCACGATGTTGCTGGCGGCCTGGTACCGGGTCAGCCGGCCCAGTTCATCGCGCTCGGCGCGCGTGAGCTTGCGTCCGAGTTGCTTCTGGTAAACTCCTTTCATGAGCGCGAATTGTTTTTGAAACGCCGGCCGCAGTTCTTCGAGATACAAACTGACGTTATAGCTGGGTCGGTTTTCCGCCAGCGTCAGGCCGTTGCGATCCAGGATTTTTCCACGGACGGCGGGGACGCGAACCGTGCGATACGACTGAGTTTCGAGGTCGGATTGAAAGTATCTGCCCGAAACCACCTGCACGTACCAGAGGCCGACGAGCAGGATGCTCAAACCGCTGAGGACCATGAGCGTCAACACGCGCAATTGCGGGTCGTTCTTTTTTAATTGGTCGAAAATGATCATGCGCTTAGCGACCTCGTTTGATTTCGCGATCGGCGCGGAAACTGGTGCCACCGTGCGGCCGATAACTCAGAGCGCGGTTGAAAATATCGAAGAGCTGGAACACGACCGGTGTCAGAGCTGCACCGCCCAGGCTCATCACGATCCATTGCCAGAGCGTCCCCCAACCCAGCAACGGGTTTTCACCGAGGGTCATCAGGAACACCAGCGTCACGGCAGGCGCAGCGGCGCTGGCGCTCAATCCTAAAATGAACTGGGCGAAGGTTTGTTCGCGGAGGATCAACCCGCGCTGCCGGTAAATCACCAGACCGATCAACAACAGCGGCAGCATGGTGACGCCGAGTGGATTGGCCGAGAGGGAATCGAACCAAAGTCCGCCGAGCACGGCCAGCAAGGCCAGAGTCACCAGGTCGGCGCTCAGACTCGCATAAACGATCAACGGCGGGAGCAGGTCGATTTGCGCGCCGAAGAGTTGGCGCACGCCGTTGAACGAAGCTTCCAGATACACCGCCACGAAGGCCGCGAGCAGAATGAGGATGGAATTCACCGGGTTCATGGAAACAGCACCCACACTTCCTCCAAGCCGCTCAAGTTCGCCCCGAGCTTGACCCGCGCCTCGGTGTAGAGGCCAAATTCGGCGGGATGAAAATCCGCAATCTTGCCGATCGGAATGCCCTTGGGAAAAATGCCGCCCTTGCCGCTGGTAACTACGAGTTGGCCGGGCTTCAAATTGCTGTTGTTGGGCAGATACGCCAGTTCGACCAAAGAGTAATCCAACGGACCGGCCGAGCCGGAAGAAATGACACCCATGTCGCGCGTTTCCTGGACCAGGGCCGAGACGTGACAGTTCGGATCGCCGAGGAGAACGACTTGCGAACGTGTGAGACCGACCGAGGCGATGCGCCCCACCAATCCGTCCGGCGTGAGCACTGGCAAATCGGCGCGCAGACCATCCCGGCTGCCGAGGTTGATCTGCACGGTGCGCCACCAATTGGCCGGTTCGCGCAGGATCACGTTCGCCAGTTTGAGTTTCCAGGGACTTTGACGCTGCCAGCCGAGCAGTTGGCGCAACCGTTCATTTTCGCGGAGCGCCTCCTGCGCTTGCAATGCGAGCAGGTGGGCTTGTTCATTCTCCCGGCGCAACTCTTCGTTCTGTTTGAGCAGTTCAGCGCGGGGCGTGATGGCGGCCGCGCCTTGGCCGGCGAGTTGTTGGGCGGAACTGGTGAGGCCCACGAGGGGCAGGAAAAGACCGCCGATGGCCAGTTTGACGCGGCCGGCCGTTTGATGGGGCAGGTTGAGGACCAACAGCGTCAGCAATGCGACGAGACTTAAAATTATGTAGTGCGGCTTCTTTAACATCTTCGCCCGGCTGATCCAGGCGAACGCGCATCATCAGAGCTTGGAATTGGCAGAGACTCGTTTAAGAAATTGGAGTTCTTGCAACACCCGGCCGGTGCCTTCCACCACGGCGCTCAACGGATCGTCGGCAATGTGAACGGGCAGGCCGGTTTCTTCGGCCACCAGCCGGTCGATGCCGCGCAACAAGGCGCCGCCGCCGGCCATCACAATGCCTCGATCAATCAAGTCGGCCGATAGTTCCGGCGGACAACGTTCGAGGGTGATGCGAATGGACTCCAAAATACTGGATAACGGTTCTTGCAAGGCTTCGCGAATCTCTTCCGAGCGAATGGTCAGGGTTTTCGGCAACCCCGCGCTCAAGTCGCGCCCCTTGACTTCCATGGTTAATTCCTGCTCCATCGGAAAGGCGGATCCAATCCGGATCTTGACCTCTTCCGCGGTGCGTTCGCCAATCATCATATTGTAGGCACGTTTCATGTGCGCCACGACCGTCTCATCGAATTCGTCCCCGCCCACCCGCAGGCTGCGGCTGAAGACAATTCCGGCCAGGGAGATGATTGCGATTTCGCAAGTCCCGCCGCCGATATCAACGATCATGTTACCCGCCGGCTCATGCACCGGCAGACCGACGCCAATGGCCGAGGCCATTGGTTGTTCGATCAAATAAACCTCGCGCGCGCCCGCATGAGTGGCGGAATCCTTCACCGCCCGCTTTTCCACCTCGGTGATGCCTGAGGGAACAGCGACCACGACGCGCGGCGCAATCAGCTTGCGATGGTGGACCTTTTGGATGAAGTGGCGGAGCATTGCTTCGGTGATTTCGAAGTCGGCAATCACACCATCCTTCATGGGCCGAATGGCCACGATATTTCCCGGGGTCCGTCCCAACATGCGCTTGGCCTCCTCACCGACGGCGAGAACATTCGTCGTGCCCGCTTGAATGGCGACGACCGAAGGTTCTCGCAATACAATGCCCCGATCACGAACATAAACGAGGGAATTGGCTGTCCCGAGGTCTATTCCAATGTCATTGGAAAACAGGCTTTTAAATTGCGCGAACATGAATTGTGCCTAACAGTGGAGCAGCTTAGAAGGCCGGTTGCCGCTTGGTCAAGATGATTAAAGCCAGCCGCAACGATCGCGCGTTCCAAAATCGGTCAAGTGGAACGCACTTGTCCGTTCGTCACCGATCATTTTGCTTTGTCTTGTGCAGCAAAGGAGGCAGGGTGCGTGTGTTCAGTGTGAGTAACCGGGTGGCAAGCACTTGAACCTTTATGTCGGTGTAAAAGTCTTTCTGTAAATTGTCTTTCTTCTCTCCGCCTCCACCCCTCCGGGGTGAGGCGGAGCGAAGGCGAGCGTAGCGAGCCGAGCGCAGCCGAACCCCGGAGGGGTGGAGGCGCCCCCCGCGCGAAAAA
>JACQFP010000010.1 GCA_016200005.1 Verrucomicrobiota bacterium
ATGAGTTACTGGATCGCGTGATCGCGGGAGTGAAGTTCGTCGATGGTGTCGAACTCAACCCCAAGGCAATAGCAGCGTAAACACATTTACCCTTGGGATGCCCTCCACCCCCCGCCATCCACAACTTTTGGAAATTTCTCTTTCCGTTGCCCCCCGGATATTATCCCAGCCAAATTCATCGGAGAGTTGTTGCTCACGTTTTCAGATGGAACGGCGACATTTCCAACTTTCACCAGTGCTCTGTAGATTGACCTGGGTCAAAAAAAAGATCGGTTCACGTCTGGACCAGTTAAGGGACAAGTTGCTGCATCCGTGGGTTTTGTCTCCACGAGGAATCGTCACGGCAATTTTGAGTAAAGTATTAGGTTGCTCTCTTGAAATAAAAGTTGAGGCTCTGTCATTGTGAATGTTCAAAAGGCAGTGACAGCACTGCTCGTTTTGAATGCAGGCGTGGCGGCATTATACGGGCAATTCGCTCAAACAAACATCTTCAGCGGTTTCAACTTATCCATTCCCGATGCCAATCCAGTTGGCGTGCAGGACCTCCGCAGCGTTGTCTCCGACATCGTTCGTATCACATCGGTGCGGGTCCGGCTGAAGATTTCCGGTGAGTTCAATGGAGACCTTTACGGCTTGGTGCGCCACAGCAGCGGGACCACGAATCGCATCAGTGTATTACTCAACCGGCCGGGACGGACGACCACCGACCCATCCGACGTTCCTGGTTATTATGGTTACCCCGACAGCGGCTTTGATGTGACTTTTGCCGACTCGGCTGCCAACGATGTCCACTCGTACCGTGAGGTGACAACCCCGCCCGCCGGTTTTGCCTTGTCTGGGGAATGGCAACCGGATGCCCGTTTTGTGGATCCGGTAAATGTAACCACGAGTTCTCCGCGAACCTTGTTTTTGAATGAATTCGAAGGGTTGAGCGCTAATGGGGAGTGGACATTGTTCCTGGCAGACGTGAGTGGGGGCGCCTCCAATAATGTCCTGAACAGTTGGGGGCTTGAAATCAACGGTCAGGCGATGCCCTCGATCGCATGGACCAATCCAGCGGCCATCACTTATGGCGTGGCACTGGGCACCGACCAGTTGAATGCCACCGCCGATGTGCCGGGCAAATTTGATTACAATCCTTCCGCCAACACAGTCCTCGCTGCCGGCAGTAATCAGACTCTTTCTGTAACGTTCATCCCGGATGACACGAATTCTTACGTCGTCGCCACGGCCAATGTCACACTGACCGTGGCGACCGCGACGCTGATCGTCACTGCCGATTCCCAGTCACGAGCTTACGGGAGCACCAATCCACCCCTGACGGGCACATTGACGGGTGTGCAAAACGGCGACAACATCACCGCCAGCTTCCACACCGTTGCCGACGCCAACAGCGCGGTGGATTATTATCCGATCACGCCGGTACTCGACGATCCCGACGGGAGGCTGGGCAACTACAGCGTGCTCACCGACACCGGGACACTCAGCGTTGAACCAGCGCTGTTGATCGGCACGGCTGATAACCAGATCAGGTTCTATGGCCAGACCAACCCCGTGTTCACCGTGACCTACACGGGATTCGTCAACGGAGAGAATGCCGGTGTCTTGACCGGCACGCCGGGGGGCAGCACAGTGGCGAACACCAACAGCGCAGTCGGTGATTATCCAATCCAGGGGTCGATCCAGAGCACGCCCAACTACACGATCCGCTATGTTGACGGAACTCTGACTGTGACGCCGGCGCCGCTCGTGGTGGCGGCCGACGACACCAGCCGTGCCTACGGCCAGACCAATCCCCTGTTCACCGCAACCTGCCGCGGGCTGGTCAACGGCGAGGACACCAATGCGCTGGGCGGCGCGTTGCTCTTCAACACAACCGCGGTCACCAACAGCCCGGTGGGGACCTATGCCATCGAGCCGGGCGGACTTACCTCGACCAACTACGCCATCACCTTCTCCAACGGCACGCTGACCGTCACAGGCTTTGCGCTGACCGTCAGCGCCGACAATCAGTCCCGCACCTACGGAGCCGCCAATCCGCCGCTGACGGGCACGCTGGCGGGCGTGCAGAACGGCGACAACATCACCGCCACGTTCCGCACTCTGGCCGACACAAACAGTCCGGTGGGCACGTATCCAATCACGCCCGCATTCGACGATCCCGATGGGAAGCTGGGCAACTACAGCGTGCCGGCCAACACGGGGACGCTCACCATTGAACCTGCACAGTTGACCGGCACGGCTGATAACCAGATCCGGTTCTATGGCCAGACCAACCCACTGTTCACCGTGAGCTACACGGGTTTTGTCAACGGAGAGAACGCCGGCGTATTAACCGGAACGCTCAGTGGTGGCACAATTGCCAACACCAACAGCCCGGTCGGTGACTATCCCATCCAGATGTCGGACCAGAGCGCACCCAACTACACGGTTCATTATTTGGATGGAACTTTGACGGTGACACCAGCGGCTCTAATGGTGGCGGCGGACGATACCCGCCGCGCCTATGGCCAGACGAATCCGCCGTTCACAGCCACCTGCCGCGGGCTGGTTAACGGCGAAGACACCAATGCACTGGGCGGCACGTTGTTCTTCAACACAACCGCCGACACCAACAGCCCGGTCGGAACGTATGCCATCGAGCCAGGCGGACTGACCTCGACCAACTACGCCATCACTTTCTCCAACGGCACGCTGACCGTGACGGCCTTCGCACTGACTGTCAGCGCCGACAATCAGTCCCGAACCTACGGAGCCGCCAATCCGCCGCTGACGGGCACGCTGGCGGGCGTGCAGAACGGCGACATCATCACCGCCTCGTTCCACACTCTGGCCGACACAAACAGTCCGGTAGGCACATATCCAATCACGCCCGTATTCGACGATCCCGATGGGAAGCTGGATAGCTACACCGTGCTCACCAACCTCGGCACGCTTACCATCACCAAAGCAGCGAGCCGGTCCGTCCTCGTCTCCTCTGCTAACCCGGCGTTGGTAGGTTCGAACGTCACGTTCACAATCAACTTGACCTCACTGGCTCAAGGCAGTGGCCTGCCTTCCGGCACAGTGCAATTCAAGATTGATGGAGCCGACTACGGCGCCCCAATAACGTTGGTGGACGGCAATGCCAGCCTTAGCACCGCAACACTCCCGGCGGGTGAGCACACCGTCAGCATCGATTACGCCGGTGACAGTAATTTCCTTGGTGACACGGCGGTGCTTGTTCCAACACAAGTCATCGATACACCGCCAATAGCTATCGACGACGTCATAGCACGAGTTTCGAGCGGTGGAACGCGGGTGCCCTTGAGCTTCCTGCTGGTGAACGATTCGGATGCGGATGGAGATGCGCTGGTGTTCGACGCCGTGGACGCGACCAGCGCTGCAGGCGGGACACTCAGCGTGGCCGACGGCTGGGTCTTTTACACGCCACCCGCCGGATTTACCAATGACGATTCGTTCAATTACACCGTGCGCGATGGCCGCGGCGGGATGGCAACCGGAAGTGTTGCCGTGTCAACGTTGGCGGATCGGGCGTCACCGGCGAGACTGACGATTAGGAATTTGGGCAACGGGACTTTCCGGATTGAGTCTGCCGGTACTCCTTGGGGAAACTACACGATTGAATTTGCGGAACGTCCGACAAATCAGAACTGGGTGGTTGTAGCATTGGGGACGGCTGATGTATGGGGCAATTTCGCCGTGGAGGACACGCCGCCCAAGGGGACGCATTCAAGATTCTACCGGGCCAATTACCAGGGGGACGGGCCCCTATCCTTGCCGTTCAGCCTTGCCCTTTCCTCCTCGGCCAATCCGGCCTTACCAGGTTCGACAGTAACGTTTACAGTCAACGTCACCACGGTTGCTTCCGAGAACGTCACGCCTTCGGGCACAGCCCAATTCAGAGTTGATGGAGTGGATTACGGAAGTCCCGTGACGTTGGTTGGCGGCATTGCCAGCTTCAGTACCGCGACGCTCCCCTTGGGAAAGCACAGCGTCGGCGCCGAGTATTCCGGTGATGGGAACTTCCGCAATGCCACGTGTTTTCTGAGCGTCCCTCAAGAGATCAGCAGCCCACCGGTGGCCGGCGGAGACGTCATTCAACGCGACCCGTTCTACGGGACAAAAGTGAGTGTGAGCGACTTGTTGGCCAATGATTCGGAGCCGGGTGGCGATCCGCTGGTGTTCGACAGCTTCAGCACCACGACGACCGAGGGCGGAAATCTCACCAAGAGCGAGGGTTGGATTTTTTACACACCGCCAGCCGGATTCGTGAATGCCGATTCGTTCACTTACACGGTGCGGGACAGCCATGGTGTGACAGCAACCGCCACGGTTGAAATTGTCCCCCGCGTGGGCAATGAGCCATCCGCCAATTTGATGCTCGTGGATCTGGGCAACGGGACCTACCGCATTGTCTTTTCGGGCATCCCATGGCGGAGTTACGCCATCGAATACACGGAGAGCCTGGAGCAACCCAACTGGCAGGCCATCGCGACCATCACGGCTGATTCCAACGGCCTGTTCGAATATGAAGACGCCCTGCCGCCGGGAACACCGTCGCGATTCTATCGCTCGGTTTCCCCGTTCGCGGGGGTCACCGCTTCCCCGTTTCAATTTGCGGCGTGGACGAATTTCATTGCGCACACCAACGGGCGTACGATGGACATGTGGTCCGAAAGAGTTTATCCGCCGGGGTGGCCCGCCACTCCGCCGGTGTTGGCGTGGAACACCAACTGCCTGCTCTACGGTCTCAATGGGTTTACGGCCATTTCGCAATGCAATGAGTTCGAAGGTTCGCCGGGTCAGGGTCCCGTGACGCTTCTGACTCGCCGGCACGCCTATACACGGGGGCACGGGGAGGGCGTGAATGGGTTGCGCACAAACCATCTTGCCGGAAACAAGGTGTGGTTTTGCACCGCCAGCAACACCGTTGTGCAAATGACCATCGCGGCAGACTTGATCCGGCTGGACTCTGCGGCAGGTAGCAACTATGATTACGCACTATTGGTTTTCACGGAAGATGTTCCAGAGAGCATCAGCCCGATCTCGGTCATCTCTCCGGCGGACCTCGAGATACATTACTGGAACACTCCCGATCTTCCCTACCTTTTTCTCGGCACGGAGCAGTTGGGACACTGCGCGGCTGGGGTCCCTCCATTTGTTTTTCCAATTGTGAAGGGGGGAGACAGCGGTTCTCCGAACATGATCCCCTCGCCAGACAATAAGTTGATCATGTTTTCGGGCCGGGCTACCAGTGGGTTCAGTTCTCAAATGCAAGCGGACATGGATGCCCTTTCTATCTATGAAGGACTGAACCCCGCTAACTATCAATTGCGCTGGTATGATCTGTCACCGTGGGAGCCGTGAGGAATCGTCTTCACGAGCAGCTTGAGCGGGATGGAGCGGATGCACGGCTTGCGACCGCCGTGAAAAACAGAAATAAGGCCGCTGAAGGCGAGCGGAGTTTTCGGCCGCGCCAAATCACAACTCCCGCCCGTAAAGATTCATGAACCTGACCCCACCGCCGACATCGCGCAGGCCGAACGCGCCGCGCGCAGGCGCATCCGCGGGCAACGTGAGTTGTTGCTTCTCCTTATCATTACGTTTCACGATTACTTCACGTGCCTTGACCGTAATGATGAAGCGTTGAAAATTCGCCGGCGTCGCGCCTTCAAGATTGACCGTTGTTCCCTGGCCAGTGCCCGCACGAAGCTGAATCGACGGCACTGCCGCCGCCTTGCCGTCCGACGGTTTGGCCGGACGGCAATCCAACACGAACTCCGCGTCGCCGAAATCTTTTTCCGTCCATAACACAGCCGCTGGGCTTGCCTCGCCTGCATTGAGCACGATGTGGTTGCCGCCAACCTGCCAACGCAACGCGGTCGCCGCATTCGTTTTCCAACCGCGCAAATCGAGGCCGGTGAAAAGCGTGCGAAAGCCGATGTCCGCTGGTGCGGTCAGTTCGTCAGCCGCACTGCTCGACGGTAGTTCCTTGATGCGAAGGTTGCGGAACTCCACCGGCGCGCCTTCCGACTCCAGCGCGAGATAACCTTTGCGATAGTTGCAATCCTCGCCGCCGGAAACTTCCTTGCCGTTCACGCTCAATCGGAGCACGCCGTTGCTGCCAACGATGCGATAGTGGTTCCACTCCGGAAAGCCTTTGCTGCAATTCTCCGACGGAAAACTGCGGTCACCATGATTCGGACTAAACGGCTTCATGCTCGCGCCATGGATGGGAAAGACGTCGCCGTGCGTGGTGAACCAGTCGGACTTCTTCCCGTGCTGCTTCTCGTATTGCTCAGCGTAACCGTGATCGAGCACCTGCACCTCGATGCCGCGCAGGAACGGCACCCCCGGCGCGGCGATGGGCGTGCCCCAGATGAACACGCCGGAGTTGCCGCCGCTGGTCAAATGCCGCCACTCGACTTCGAGAATGAAGTTCTCGTATTGGCGCTCGGTCCGCAGCGCGCCGGTGGGCTGGCCGGTGCAATGAATCATGCCGTCGCGCACGCTCCAGGTTTCGGGCGCGCAGTTGGCGTTCACCCAGCCCGTCAAATCGTGACCGTTGAAGAGCGGAAAAAAACCGTCGTTGTCATCGGCGAGCGCGGTGACACCTGCCGCCATCAGCAGAATCAGGGGGATCCGTTTCATACCGCCATCATGCCAGCCTCGCTGTGTGAATGCACGCTCAAAGGCAGGCGATGGTATCGGCGTTGGGCAGCGTGCGCACAGTTGTCGATCACACCGCCGACCAACTAGAACTTCTTGCCTCGACCGCTTGCCGCGCCGAAGTGAATCGAAGGCAGGCACGATCAGAACGCCGAAGGCAAGAAAGCTATGTCATAAGTGAGGAGCGCTCACGCCGATGAGAGACTCTTCCAACTGGCTAATCAGCCTTCACCCGGAAAAACTTCATCGCGCCGGTCGTGCTGAAAGTCTGCGGATTGGCCTGATTGGGGGCCGGCTGCCAATTCGGGGCGGCCAGGCTCGTGGTCTGTTCGAGCGTGCCCGCGCCGGTCCAGGAAAGGGTCGCGGTCTGATTCGCGTTGCGGAGCAGGGTCAGCAAAGGCGCAGGGTCACGGACCAGCGCCAGGGTATAACCGCCTCCCCCCGCGAGCGCAAGGGCCGGGGGAAGACCCACCGGGACCGTCGTCTGGCCGAAATCATTCCTCCCCCACGCTACGATCGAGGCGTTGCTCTTCACGGCCAGTGTGTGAAACCTTCCCGCCGCAATCGCCACCACCCCACTCTGCGCCGCGACGGGCACCGTCGTTTGACCGAAGTCGTTCCGTCCCCACGCCACAACCGAGCCGTCGCTCTTCAAGGCCAAGGTGTGAGCGGCTCCTGCCGCAATCGCCACCACTCCGCTTTGCGCCGCGACCGGCACCGTCGTCTGACCGAAGTCGTTCAACCCCCAGGCCACAACCGAGCCGTCGCTCTTCAAGGCCAGGGTGTGAGTACCTCCTGCCGCAATCGCCACCACTCCGCTCTGCGCCCCGACGGGCACCGTCGCCTGGCCGAAATCGTCCCATCCCCACGCCACGACCGAGCCGTCGCTCTTCAAGGCCACGTTGTGACGATCCCCCGATGCAATCGCCACCACTCCGCTCTGCGCCGCGACCGGCACCGCTGGCCCTCCCCACACCACGACCGAGCCGTCGCGCTTCAAGGCTCTGGGGCCGGCCGCAATCGCCACCACCCCGCGCGTCGAGGCGGGCACCTCCGCCTGACCCTCACCGTTCCTTCCCCATCCCACGATCGAGCCATCGCTCTTCAAGGCGAGAGTGTGACCGCCTCCCGCCGCAATCGCCATCACCCCGCTTTGCGCGGCGACGGGCACATCAGTCTGGCCATAGCTGTTGTCTCCCCACGCCACCACCGAGCCGTCGCTTTTCAAAGCTACGGTGTCTCCGGCGAGGCCAGTGACGCCGATCCCCGGCGTCACAACGAAGAATCCTCCCGCCGCAATCGCGACGACTCCGCTCTGGGCTGCGGTGGGCACGTCAGTCTGGCCATAGCTGTTGTCTCCCCACGCCACGACCGAGCCATCACTTTTCAAAGCCACGGTGTGAGCCCATCCCGCCGCGATCGCCACCACCCCGCTCTGCGCCGCGACGGGCACGGTCGTCTCGCCGGAGTCGTTCCTTCCCCACGCCACAACCGAGCCGTCGCTCTTCAAGGCCACGGTGTGACCATAGCCTGCCGCAATTGCCACCACCCCGCTCTGCGCCGCGATGGGAACCGTCGTCTTTCCGAAGGTATCGTATCCCCACGCTACGACCGCGCCATTCGTCTTCAAGGCCACGCTATTATCAAATCCCGCCGCAATCGCCACTACCCCGCTCTGCGCCGCGACGGGGACGGTCGTTATCTGGGCGTCGTTCCTCGCTCCCCACACGACGACGGCGCCGTCGCTCTTCAAGGCCACGGTGTGAGTATATCCTGCCGCAATCGCGGTGAACCGGGTGCCTGGTTCCACTGAGGGAAGGAAAGAGCTACCCCAACTCACCACGGTGCCGGAAGGGCGATTGGTCTGGGCTTGGGAGAGCGGGGCCGGGGACAAGAGCGAGAGGAGCACAAGCGAAACCAATTTCAAAGATGCTGCGGGAACCACGATCGCTGCGAGTAGTCCGGTGCTTTTCTTCATAGCTCTTGTTTGGTTGTGAACAGAAGATGTCTTGCTGATATTCCTACGGTGCCCAATCAAGCCCCTCTTGACCTCCATTGTACAGCAAGCTCACGGTGCCGCTGCCGATCGTGGTTTTGTAAATGGCTTTCGAGCCACTGACCTGGCTGTAAAAAGCCAACTCTCTGCCGTCGGGAGACCAGGTCGGAAAGCCGCTGTAGCTCTGAAGGGCCGTCACCGGCGTCCATCCGGTGCCGTCCGGATTGGCGATGACGATTTCAAGATGACAGTTCGACGTGCTGCCGTAACACACCACTCCACCGAAAGCGATCTTGGTCCCGTCTGGACTCCAACTCGGAGCAATGCTCGAATTCCCCGGAATTGTGATCTCCGACCCGGTGTTCAGGTCGAGAACTCTCACATACCCGCCGCCGTAATAGGCAATTTTGGTTCCATCCGGCGAAAACTTGGGCGCATAACAAGCCCCGGCCCGGAGCAGAATCGGCGTGCCGACCGCTCCGGAAGCAGGGTTGACGCTCACAAGCCACAGGCCACCTCCGACTGCACTGGTGCCCGTGAAAAGAATCATTGTGCCGTCTCGAGACCAATCATGTCCGCTGCCCTCCGCCGGTGCGACGGCAAATATCCGTCCGCCTTTGATTTCGCCTTTGGCTTCCATGACATAGATCGTGCTTTCAAGCGAGGTGGCACGATGGAAAGCAATGTATTTCTGGTCCGGGGACCACGCCGGGAAAGCGCCTTCCACACGGGTTAATTGCGCGACGCCCGAGCCGTCCGAATTTATCGAGAAAACTTGGGAAGAGGTTTGATGCGTCTTGCGGTCCGTGACCGGCGCGGAAAACGCGATGCGCGTTTGTGCTGTGGCGCGGTGGGTGATTGCAAACGTAACGAGCAGGGAAAGCACCGCTCCCAGTAGAGGGTTGATTTTGTTTTTGGTTTTCATGATTCAAATGGTTTTGGTTTTACAAGTTGTGCGGTCATTCACTCTCATAAGCGGAATTTCGGGGAAAAGCGGGCCACGGAAATGGAAGATTTTTTGGTGGGGTTTTAACCACGGATGAACGCGGATGAACGCGGATACGAAGACGCGAAGTCGCACTCCACACTTTTTATCCGTGTGAATCCGTGTCTATCCGTGGTGTTTTCTCCCTACCGGTCCTGCTGCGCTTTGATTTCTTCGTGCAGCCAGGCGCGGGCGAAGGCCCAATGGCGCTTGGCCGTGCGCTCCGAAATTCCGAGCGCTCCGGCCGCCTGTTCGAGGGTCAGGCCCACGAAATACCGCAGCTTCACCAGTTCGGCTTTTTGCGGATCGAGCACGGCAAATTTTTCCAACGCCTCGTTCACCGCCAGCACCTTGTCGTCGGTTTCCATGACCGCCGAGGCGATCTCCGGCATTTCCACGCGCCGCTGACCGCCGCCGTGTCGTGCGGCGCGTTTGCGGCGGGCGTTGTCCACGAGAATCCGTCGCATCGCCTCGGCGGCAGCGTTGAAAAAGTGCGTGCGGTCATTCCACTTCCGTTTTCCGTCGCTGGTGAGTCGCAGCCACGCTTCGTGAACCAGCGCGGTCGCCTGAAGTGTCTGGCCTGGCGCTTCCGACGCCATTTTCGCCGCGGCGAGTCGCCGCAACTCCTCGTAAACGAGTGACAACAATTCATCGGCAGCTTTCGCTTCACCGCGACTGATGGCTTCAAGGATTTGTGTAACTTCGCTCATGGGCTTTGGTTGCTATGTCGCGCAGCGTTTGGAGTGCGCGGAAGCTCGGTCCCGCTTTTCTGCGCAAGACAAACAAAGCAAAAGCGCCGACAAGGTCTTAGCCGTAACTTTGCAAACAGAAACAAGGCTCGCCCTCACCCTGACCCTCTCCCCCAGGAGAGGGCATCTCCTATGGACACGTTGGGAAAAGTTAATGGCCGGTGGGCCTTCTCCAGCGCTGGAAAAGATTCTCCCTCTGCCAATCGCATCGAGGTCGCGAGTCACGCCGTTCATGTGTTACTCTCGGAATGGAGTATTCGACTCGTACAGCTTCAGTCGCGTCGTGAGGTCGTTTTTCGTTTTCTCATCCTGACAAAGGCCGATGGCCTCCCGTTGAACGTCGGCTGCCTTTGCAAATTCGCCAGCCTCAGCGTAGGCAGCCGCCAGCGTGTCCAGAAACTCCGGATCTTTCCGCTTTGTCCCCTCGACGGCCTGTTCCGCGTACGATAGGGCATTACTCCCGTTCCTGATTGCCGAATCTCTGCTCGTGGCTAAGATCCAGGCGAGTTCATTCATTGACGCCAGTGTGTCCGAATGGTCCGGCCCCAGCCTGGCCTTCCGAAGTTTCACCGTCTCCTCGAAGAGCGGCAGGGCTTTGTCAAACTTGCCAGCCGCTCCGTAAGCGATCGCCAGGTCCGCCATCGCGCCCCACGTCTGCTGACTGTCCGGTCCATTTTTTGCTCGAACGAGTTCAAGCATCTCCTCCCGGACCAGCACCGCCTGGTCGAACTTGCCGGCCGCCTTGTAGGCGACCGCCAGGTTCCACATCGCTTTCCAGGTTTCCGGATGATCCGCGCCCCGTTTGGTCTTTTGAAGATTTAGCGCCTCCTCCATCAGGGGCAGTGCCAATTCAGTTTTGCCACCGCGCCGATAAGCAATCGCGAGGTTGTTCATCGCTGGTACCAGCGTATCGGGGAGGTCGTAGGCCGTCTTGGTTCTCGTCAACTTGAGCGCTTCCTCGAGGAGCGGCAAAGCTTTATCGGTGTTACCGGCCTGGCTGTAAACGGTGCCGAGATTGGCCATCACGTTCAGCGTCAGTGGATGGTCCGGTGCCAGTTTGGTTTTTGTGAGTTTCAGTGTTTCCTCCAGGAGCGGGACAGCTTGATCGAACTTGCGGGCTTCACCGTAAATGTTGCCCAGGACCATCATCGTGCCCAACGTCTCCGGATTATCCGGCCCCTGGCTGGCCTTTCGGAGTCTGAGCGCCTCCTCCGCGACCGAGATAGCTTTATCCAGCTTGCCAGCCGCTCGATAGGCTGACGCCAGATTTTCCATGGCGGTTGGGATGACGGGGTGGCCCGTTTCCAGAGTGGCTTTCAGCGGTTTCAGCGTTTCTTCCAGAAGCGACACCGCCTGGTCGACCTTGCCCAATTCCAGATACGACAGCGCGAGGTTGCACGTGGCGACGAGCGTGAGCGAATCACCAGGCCCCAGTCTGGCTTTCGCCAGTTTGAGCATTTCCCCTCGAAGGGCCAGAGACTGATCGCGCTTGCCAACGGTTCTATAAAGATTGCCCAGGCTGTTCATGGACCGCAGGGTGTTCGTATGGTCCCGCCCCAGCGTGGTCTTCTGAAGTTTCAGCGTCTCCTCCAGCAGCGGCAGAGCTTGATCGAGTTTCCCCGCCGATTCGTAAGCGGTCGCAAGACTGTGCATTGAAGTCAGCGTGTCCCGGTGGTTCGGCCCCAGTTTTGCCCGGCGCAATTCCAAGGCCCGTTGGAGATGCGCTACGGCTCGCTCCGACTCGCCCACATCGGTCAATGCCACTCCGATCGTCCATTTGATGGCGGCTTCTTGCAGCGGCCGGTTTTTGAAACGATCGCTGATCCGCTCGGCAGCGCGGTCCAGCGCCTGGCGCACGGTGAGGTTGGGGTCCGGCGTGAAGTGCGCGTTCGCCTGGGAATAGCTGGAGGCCTGCCGCAACAAATCGTCCTGTAGAAAGTCATTTACGGCTTGGGCGATGGCCGCCTGCTCGGCAGCGCGGAAAAATGAAACCGTCGAGAGCGTTGTGCCAATCACGAGTGACGCCACGACTGCGCTGCCGGCTGCGAAGGCCAGCTTGTTCCGCCGCACCATTTTTTGAAGCCGGTAAAACCTGCTGGGCGGACAGGCCACGACCGGTTCGTCGTTCAGATGCCGCTGAATGTCCATCGCCAGGCCGTTGGCAGTCTCATAGCGGCGGGCGCGGTCTTTCTCCAGCGCCTTCATCACGATCCAGTCGAGATCGCCGCGGAGTTCACTCGCGAGCTTCGGCGCCTCAATCCCGCGGCGTTGCGCCGTAGTGCTCAGTTCGTTTTGCGCCAGCGTGCTGACGCGAGTCGAGGGACGAGGCGGTTCCGTTTCGCGAATCGTGCGGCGCATTTCGTCGAGACCAATTGCAAGCAGTTCCTTCGCATCAAACGGAGTTCTGCCCGTGAGCATTTCGTAGAGCAGCACGCCCAGCGCGTAAATGTCACTGCGCGTGTCAATGTCCAGACTGGTCAAGACCGCTTGCTCGGGGCTCATATAGGCCGGCGTGCCGATGAATTGCTCGAAGGCGGTGAAGACGGTTTTGTTCGTGAGCTTGAGGCCGCCGGTGGCCTTGGCGATGCCGAAGTCAATCACCTTGGGCACGGGCACGCCGTCGTTGATCGTGACGAGGATGTTCGAGGGTTTGATGTCGCGGTGAATGATACCCTTCTGGTGCGCATGTTGAATGGCCTGGCAAACCTGGATGAACAAATCGAGCCGGGCGTGGGTCGAGAGCCGGGCTTCGTCACAATACTCAGTGATCTTGAGGCCGCGCACGAGTTCCATGACGAAGTAGGGCCGGCCCGTTTCGGTGGCGCCCGCGTCCAGCACCTTGGCGATGTTCGGATGGTCCATCAACGCGAGGGCCTGCCGCTCGGCCTCGAAGCGGGCGATGACGGATTTGGTGTCCAAGCCCAGTTTGATGACCTTGAGCGCGACGCGACGGCTCACCGGTTCTTCCTGCTCGGCCATATAGACCACGCCGCAGCCGCCCTCGCCGATTTGCTGGAGCAGCTTGTAGCGGCCAATCCGATCGCCGGCCTTTTCAAAGGGCAGGGCGTTCATTGTTTTCGCCGCCGCGGGATCCATCGGTGAGTCCAGAAACTCACACTTGGACTCGCACGCATTGAGCAGCGACTCCATGCGCTGGCGGAGCGCGGCGTCGCCGCCACAGGCGTGATCGAGATGCGCCGCGCGCTGCCCGGCTGGCAGTTCCATCGCCGCATCAAAGATGGCGGCTTCCCGTTGGTGCGATTCGCTCATGGGATGACGGTTCTGCATTTACCACATAAAGCGAGATTCGGAAAGAAAAAGGGCCACCGTTGCGAAAAGATCGGACCGCCTGGTTGCGTTAAGTTTTGGCGCACGGACTTTTTGCCAATTAGCGCACAGATTCCTACACCAGCAGTTTGACTGAAACCAACACCTCGTACAAGAGCCGACGCACTACCGCTTTGGTGGTTAATTCTCCACTTCCAGGCAATCAACCGGCAGGAGGCCCGCTTTGGCGCGCATGACGATTGCGTGGAAACCATCGCGCAGAGTTGCGCTTGTCCAGACGACCTGCGAGGTCGCCGGTTGCTCCGCGTGCAAGTCGATCTCTCCAGCCGAGTGGGCATCCACCAGGACTTCAACCCGTCCGAACTCTGGACCGCGCGGACTCCACAGCGCCATCCTACGACCGACGACGTTCCATTTGACGCGCGCGTTTTCACGACGCGACAGCACTCCAACTCCGTGCCGAAATGCGGACTCGCGCCGCTCCTGCCAATTCGCTTGATTCTCACCCGCGCCCAGCAACGCCTCGGTGTAGAGATAATAAAGCTTGGCCGACGTCGGTTGTCCCGAAACACGAAATTGTTCGACGGATAAATGGCTGTGCGGTTCCACCATCAGACCGAGCGCGCCGGGAGCGGGCTCATCCTCCAACACGCGATTCCGTTCCTCCCACAAAATCCGATCGTTGGCCAGCAGCCGCGTATCGCCGTTCGCCCGATGTTCCAAGGTGAAATTCCACAATGAAGAATTGGTCACCCGACCCGAAGCCAGCGTCGTTTCTTCTCCCGGTTTGTTAACCATGACAATCCGCCAACCATCCGGCGCGAGTTCAACACCGCGATAGTGTGAGCGCATTAAGGGATGAAGCGTCGCGTCGGATTGCGGGACATTCGGCCCCAGGACACCGCGGTAATCCCAGAAAAGCCGAGCCACTCCGCGCACCTGCATCGTGGCGTCCAGTTTGAAATCACCGTATTCGCGCCGCAAGCAGGTGAAACTTGGCCCCTCATGCCCGGTCAGAACAAAGCCACGTTTGCGTAATGGCTGTTTCCACGGACGGCGGGCGAGATTGACGGTGCCGAGACCTTTTGCATCGCGGCTGTTGAACATGACTTGAAATGTTCCGCTCGCGTCCACCCAGCCGGAGAAAGTTTGTCCCCAGATACCAAAGAACTCGTTCTCCACATCCTCCGCGTGCCAGACCGAACCGTGCCGGAAAATCTCCCATGCGTCCGGCTCCGTGGCGCGCTCCAATGGCACGCGGAAAATCACATTGAAATTGCGGTTGAGCGCCACCGATGTCGCCGGCGCATACAAGTAACCGTCGTGCGTGAATGCCGGGAAAAACTCCATCAACGGTGGATGGTATTCATCCCTTTCGACATTGCGGACGAGTTGCCGTTCCGAGTACGGGCCGTCCGGTTTCGGTGACGTCATCGTGAACAAGACCCAACTGTTCGGAGCGCTGTCCATCATCCCGGCAATCAGCCAATCGGCCTTTCGCCGAACCAACGTCGCGGCGTAGGTTCGCTGGTATTTTCCGAGCAACGGCGTCAGCGTGGTGTTGCGGGTGATGGGTTGCGTCGCGCGATGGAACGGGCCTTCCGGTTTTTCAGCCCAGGCATAGGCGAGGCCGCCTTCCTGGTTGAAGTTCAGCTCGCCCCAGTCGTAAATCATGTGATAACGCCCCTCGGCGAAGACGACACTCACGTCCGGTGTGTGGCCGTTCTTGTCGAAAAGTTTTGCGTCGCCCTGGAGCACCGGGCCAAGATTTTGCCAGCGCCGGCCGCGATCCGTGGAGCGATGCAGCAGACAACGACTCGCGCAAGCGCCGTAACCCCGGCAATAGTCGCCGACATAGACATACCAGTTCCCGCTGACCGGATCGGCGAAAAAGAAACCGTTCACCGGCCACTCGAAAGGCGGCGAGCCGCGATGGATTGGATTGCCCGACGCGCGCTTGAAGGAATCGAACGAAGGATCGCCAAAAACCGGATGTCGCAACCACAAATCAACATGGCGCGATTCGGCGTAATCCAAATCGGTCACCCGACTCAAAGAGTCCCTTCGATCAAGACCCGGTTGCGGCGAGTTCGGCGCCACCGTCGTGTGCCGGACGCATCCGCAAAGACCCAACACGATTAGCGAAAGCAACGTGAGGAATGTTTTCATCAATGCGGATCGGCAATTCATTTAAACGCGTCCCAACTGAATTCGGGAAGAAACGATAGCCAATGCTTGCTACGCAAGGCGAGGGCAAGTTTCGCGGACGCTACTTGCGATATTTGATTTCCCCTCTATTATTTCGGCATTCCACTGCCTGAACATGGACAGAATGCAGCAGATAAATCATCATGAACTCGACCAAACAATTTAGACACACGGTCCCTTTTTTTGCCTTTGTTGCGCTTTGCGCCCTAGACGGAGTGCTGAAGGCAGCGGAAACGAACAAACCGGAAGACGCGAAACCGCCGGGAATCGTTATCGATCACCGGGCTGCCAGCACGCGGCAATACGTCGGCTCGCCGAGTATCGCTGTCCTGCCGGGCGGCGACTACGTGGCGTCGCATGATTGGTTCGGGCCGGGCAGCACGCAAAATCGCACCGTGGTCTTCGCGTCCAGCGACAAAGGACAGACGTGGAAACAGTTGACGGAGATCGAAGGGCAATGGTGGTCCACGCTATTCTTTCACCGTGGTGCGCTTTATATCATGGGCACGAGCCGTGACGGCGGGTACGCGGTCATCCGCCGCTCCACAGATGGCGGGAAGAACTGGACGACACCGCGCGACGCCAACTCCGGTCTGCTGCTTGGCGACGGCAAGTATCATTGCGCGCCAGTGCCGGTGGTCATCCACAATAGCCGACTCTGGCGCGCGATGGAGAACGTTTCTGGTCCGGGAGGCTGGGGTCGTGACTTCCGCGCGTTCATGATGTCGGCGCCGGTGGACGCCGATCTCCTTAACGCCACGAACTGGACGAGCAGCAATTATCTCGAAGGCAATGCGGAATGGCTCGACGGACATTTCGGCGGCTGGCTCGAAGGCAACGCGGTGGTGACGCCAGACGGACAGATTGTGGACGTGTTGCGCGTGGATTATCGGCTGGGCGCGGAAAAGGCGGCGATCATTTCCATCAGCGCGGATGGCAAACGTGCGACGTTCGATCCCAAGACCGGCTTCATTGATTTTCCCGGCGGCTGCAAGAAATTCACCATTCGCTACGATCCGCAGAGTAAACACTATTGGTCGCTGGCGAACTACGTTCCCGATTCCCAGCGCAACCAGAATCCGGAGCGGACGCGCAACACGCTTGCATTGATCAATTCGCCCGATTTGAAAACCTGGAGCGTACGAAGCATCATCCTCCAGCATCCGGACAGCGTGAAGCATGGTTTTCAATACGTGGACTGGCTGTTTGAGGGCGACGACATCATTGCCGCTGTACGCACAGCCTTCGACGACGGTCTCGGCGGCGCACACAATCAGCACGACGCGAATTATCTGACGTTTCATCGCATCAAGGATTTTTGCCATGCGTCGGATGGAAGAAATTGAGCTACGAGAACGAGATCAGGTTTAAGGTGTGAGAGGCTTCAACCCGAGAACTTTTGCGGACCGCGTGAAAGCTGGTTGCCCCGCCGAACAACGACACCGAGAGCTGGACCTTCCGATGTTTCGCACCGGACACTTGCGCCATTCAGCGCGGTCGCTACACTTTGCTCAATGTCCTGGAACGTCCTGATCACCTCATCTGCCGTTGCCAAAGTGGGTCAACGCGCACAGGAAATGTTGCGGCGCGCGGATTGCGATCTGATCACGCCTCCCAAGTTTGGCCCGCTCAATACCGCCGATTTGATGAGCCTGCTCAACGGAGTCGATGCGGTGCTAGCCAGTGTGGATCCCTACTCCGCCGAAGTGATCGAATCACCGGTTGCGGCCCGCCTGAAAATCATTTCGCGCTGGGGTGTGGGTTACGATTCAATCAACTTGGCAGCGGCGACCAAGGCCGGCATCGTCGTCACCTACACACCTGGCATGCTCGATGATGCCGTTGCCGATTACACATTCGCTCTGTTGCTCGCGCTGGCGCGACGGGTTCACGAAGGGCATCTGACAATGCGCGCCGGCGAATGGCGCGTCACTTGGGGAAGCGATGTGAGCGGCAAAACCCTTGGCATCGTCGGCTGCGGACGCATTGGCCAGGCCGTCGCCCAACGCGCCAGCGGCTTCAAGATGCGCGTGCTGTCAAGCGATGTTTCGCCCAGTCCAACGGCGGAGAAACTGGGTGTTCGATTCGTTTCGCTCGATGAACTACTGGCCGAAAGCGATTACGTCTCTTTGCACGCCGCGCTCACACCAGAAAGTCGTGGCCTGATCGGCGAAGCGCAATTGCGGAAGATGAAACCGACCGCATATCTCATCAACGCCGGGCGCGGTGCGCTGGTGGATGAGGCGGCGTTGCTTCGCGCCTTGGAGGAAGGTTGGATTGCCGGCGCGGCGCTCGACACTTACGTGACCGAGCCGTTGCCTGCCGAGCATCCGTTGCGCCGCGCCCCGAACGTGCTGCTCGCTCCGCACCAGGCATCGTTCGCGCGCGAAACCGGTGAACGCGTGAGCATGGCAGCCGCCCAAGCTGTCGTGGACCTCAAGGATGGAAAACGGCCACAGCATGTTTTGAATCCTGAAGTGTTCAACTCCGCCAGCCTGCGAACAAAACTTAAACCATCACGAGACACAAAATGAATTAGGACTATGCACTTGATTCACCTAATCGAACCGGAACGTGAGCTGAACGAAGTTCGTCTCTCTCTCCCCGCGAGGGACGAGCGGGGAGAGAGCCGGAGAGAGGGGTTTGCGAGCATAAGCCCCTCCTCTCCCCGTCCCTCTCCTCCTTCAGCAGGAGGAGAGGGAGTGACGTTCCGCACTCCGAAGGTAGAAAGGGAATCAAGTGCAAATACCTAATATGAAAATCGTTGTACTCGACGGTTACACGCTCAATCCGGGCGACTTAAGCTGGGATGAACTCAAATCTCTGGGCGATTGTGAAATCCATGACCGCACGCCGCCGCCGGAAGTTTTGGCGCGCGCCGCCGGTGCGGAAATTGTTCTTACGAACAAGACTGTATTGACCCGCGAACTCATTCAAAGTCTGCCGAAGCTCAAATACATCGGCGTGCTGGCCACCGGAACAAATGTCGTGGATGTCATTGCCGCCCGTGAGCAAAACATTCCAGTCACCAACATCCCGACCTATGGAACAAAATCGGTGGCGCAGATGACCTTCGCACTGTTGCTGGAGTTGACGCAACAAGTCGGGCATCACGCACAAACCGTGCGCGACGGGCGGTGGACGCGCAACATAGATTGGTGTTACTGGGACGGCGCGCTGATCGAACTGGACGGTTTGACGATGGGAATCGTCGGATTCGGCCGCATCGGTCGCGCCGTTGCTGATCTGGCAGCCGCGTTCGGGATGAAAATTCTTATTCACGACTCGTTGCGGCCGCAACAACTTCCGGCAAATGTTTCTTTTGTCGATCTCGAAAATCTTTTCCGAAATAGCGATGTCGTAAGTCTGCACTGCCCGTTGACACCGGAAACGAAACAGCTCGTGAACGCTGAACGGCTCTCGTGGATGAAACACACCGCCTTCCTGATCAACACCAGTCGCGGGCCTCTGATTGATGACGCTGCGCTGGCTGCGGCGTTGGACGCAGGAAGAATCGCCGGCGCGGCTTTGGATGTTCTCTCTGTTGAACCGCCGCCCGCCGACAATCCGCTGTTGAGCGCCAGGAATTGTGTGATCACACCGCACATCTCCTGGGCAACGCGATCCGCACGGGCGCGTCTCATGCAGATTGCCGTCACCAATGTTCGCGCGTTTCTGAACGGACGTTTGGAGAACGTCATCAACTAACGGCGGCCCCTCTGGACTCGTGGATTAACACTGGCCACATGGAGAATCGAGATGCAAATATGACGCGCGATGTTGCTCTGGCCCTACTCAGGGAATACACGAAGTCCGAGTCACTTATCAAACACGCGCTCGCGGTCGAAGCCGCGATGCGCCATTACGCTGCCCACTTCGGCGAGAACATTGATCTCTGGGGCGTCACCGGCCTCATTCACGATTTCGATTACGAACGCTGGCCCAATCCGCCCGACCACACCCGCGAAGCCGCGCGCATCCTGCGCGAGCGCGGAGTGGATGAGGAAATTGTGGGCGCAATTCTTTCCCACGCCGAATGGAATCAGGATCAGTTCCCCCGCGACCGGCCCTTGCGCAAAACGCTTTTCGCGGTGGACGAACTGTGCGGCTTCATCACCGCCGTCGCTTATGTGCGACCGGAAAAGCTCACCGGCATGACCGCCAGCAGCGTGCGCAAGAAGATGAAACAAAAATCCTTTGCCGCCGCCGTCAAGCGCGAGGACATCGAACAAGGCGCGACGTTGCTCGGCCTCTCACTCGACAACCACATCACGCACGTCATCACCGCGATGCAGGGAATCGCAAGAGAGTTGGGCTTCGAGGGTGCTTCGCCGACGTAAGGAACGAGGAGTCAACGTAATCAGCCACCGTTTGCTTCGGGCAACAGGATCATTCCCGCCGGCACTGATGTTCTTGGCGACTTTGTTATTTCAACGCTGTCTTTGCTTCGTCGGGCAGTTCGATTTTGGTCGAGCCGACATCCTTGACTTCGACGACCATCGTCTGGTTGATGTCGATCTCGCGCTCGCCGGCAGTGACTTTGCCCTGGAGGTTGAACTCGTATTTTGGCAGCGCGCTGTCCTTGAGCCAGAATTTGACCGAGCCTTTCAGTGTTTTCATCTCCGGCGGCGGTTGACCTTCGCGGCGACGCGCGGCCAGCAATATCAATTCCTTGACTTTGTCTTCCGACAGCTCGCCGGCATAAGCTCCGTCCGCTTCCTTCAATTCTTTGACGCCGCCGAGCAGATCGACGGCCTCGGCGGCGGGCGTCTTCCATTGACGGATGCGACGCGCAATGGCCGCCGCGCCGCCCCCGGCCTGTTCAATATCGGCAAACGATTGCCAGCCTTCCAAAGTTTTTGCCGCGCCCTTTTCCCCTTTCATAAATATCTCGATGGACACACCGCCCGGTGTGATTATCAAGTAAGTGTAACCAGCCTTCTCGGTCTTGCCTTCAATCGGCCCGATGTTGCGCCCTGAGCTGCCGGTCTCGTCTTTGGGCGTCGTGGTCCAACTGTAATTGGGGCTGTCGCCGAGTTTTTTGGCGGCGGCGATGATTTTTTCTTTTGCGCCGGACTCCGCGGCGGTGAGCGTGGCCGTCGTGACAACCGTCAATCCAATCAATAAATATTTTTTCATAACGATTCTTTCCCACTTAATGGCGCACGCGGCGGGCGATGTCCAGCTTGCGTGTTGGAAAACTTTTTATTGGATCAGGTTATTGACTCCCTTTGATGCAGACAGGAACAACCTAAAGGTTGAACTCCAGCAGAAACGGCCGGCGCGGCGTTGGAGTTCACGCTTTAGCGTGTCCGATGGGCCAAAGGGAATCTGGTGGATGGCCTGGCATTTTTTCCGCAGACACAACGCGCAGGGGACCGGTCATCGGCGGCTTTCGCAGTTGTGTGATTACCGGTTGTGCCTGTTTCGCGACGGCAGGAGATTGGGTTCCCTTTTTTAGCCGGACGAATTATTTGCGCAATTCATGGCGAAAGGCGATATTTCCCGCGTATGAAAGCAATCATCGTTAGTTTGACAATGCTGGGCTTCGCCGCGTCGGCTTTGGCGCTCGACAAGGTGGAGCTGGACTATCGAATCAACAAGCTGACGGCCAAATTCGTGGCGTTGCAGCAAAAGCCGGACAAGCGCATCCCGGCCGAAACGCTGCGCAAGGCGCGAGGCATCGTCCTGATGGAGAGGACCAAGGCCGGCTTCCTATTCGCCTACCAGGGCGGCAATGGCGTGGCGCTGGTCAAAGACGCACAGTCCGAACAGTGGAGTCCTGCGGCATTCGTGAGGGCGAGCGAAGCCAGTCTGGGATTTCAAATTGGCGGCCAACAGTCGTTTGTCGTGATTCTCCTGATGAACAACACCGCCAAGGACATGCTGACCGATCTGAACTATAAGTTCGGTGGCGAAGCGAGCGGAACCGCCGGTCAGGACAGTGCTGGGGCTGAAGGTGTCGTCTCCTCGATCGAGGCGCCCGTGCTCGTCTATAGCGACCGCAAAGGGCTGTACGGCGGCGCCGCCATCAAGGGCGACACTCTCGCGCCCGACACGGACGCCAACGTCGCGTATTACGAGCAGGCAGTGACCATGAAGGAAATCCTGTTCGAGAACAAAGTGAAGCCGACCGAGGCCACATCCGAACTGATCAAAAAAATCACGGAATACTTTGGGCAGTAAGTCAACTGCGGTTCAATAATCAACTAACTTTCAGGCCGTCCACTCCGGACGGCCTGATTTGTTAGGCTAGGGTCATGCGGTGTTGCCCGCAGTGGCGAGCAAACCTCCGCGCGCCCAAGACGCGATAGGCGGGTGTTGCCGCTGCTGTGGACTTTGAAGGAAATAGACCATCTTGCGTCTTGATATAACGGTGATTTTGGCTCAACTTTAGTCCATCAGGCCACCTCGTTCGTTATGACAGCAACGGGAAAGCAATCGTGGGAGAAGGTTCGAGCAAAAGGACGCACTCGTTTTATTATGCAGAGCATGGTTCGCTGGGGGATTCCGTTCGGAATGGTCACGACTTTTGGCCCCATTCTCTTTGACATTCTCTATGACATTGCCAAGCACGGGGCCGAGACACCGCTTGTTCTTCCTTGGTGGTACAACCTTGTAACTGCCTTCGTGATTTCAATTCTGAGTTTCGGTTATTTGTTCGGCCAGGGGAATTGGAGCAAAAATGAGAGCGCTTATCTGAAACTTACGGAAGACGAGCACTCAACCTCTCCTAACACCGCGACGCCAACAGTTTAGTTTCAAACTGGCCAACTACTTTTTTTTGACTTGGGTTGACGTACGCGAAATCCTGTGGGAAGTGAAATCACCATCTCCAACTCGGAGAACAAATGAACCGGAAAATTTTGCGCGTCCTTGCATTGGCGTTGCTCGTGGGCGCCGTGGGCGTATGGTTGGCCACCGGGGCGAGTCGCGGCTGGACCAAGACGAGTGTGCCGATCGACAAGACCGACGAGGTCACCGGCATCACTAATCCCGAATACCAGAAGCGCTTCGTCGCGGGCGTGGATTTTCTCGGGACGGCGCTGCTGGGAGCCGGAGTCCTGATGGCTGCTTCGTTTCTGTTCCGTAATAAACCAACTCAAACCTCTAATCAAAAAATCGATTAATCATGAAACACGAACTGAACTGCCTGCTTGCTTTCGCTTGCTTTCACACCGTCGCGCTGGCTGCGCCGCAAACCTTCGACTTCAAAGATCCGAAGGGCGTCAATAACGCCGTCTTCAAGCTGGATGCGCCGCTGGAGGCCGTGAATGGCAGCGCCAACGGTATTTCCGGCACCGTCACCTTTGATCCCGCCAACCCGTCGGCCACTAAAGGAAAAATCACCGTTGCCAGCGTTTCGCTGCACGTTGGCAATCCCATGCAACAAACGCATCTGCACAGTGACAAATGGCTGGACGTGGCCAAGCATCCTGAGATCACGTTTGAAACAACAGAATTGAAGAATGCCAAGACCGCTGGCGATACGACGACCGCCGATGTGACCGGCACGTTTACGCTCAAGGGCATTTCAAAAGTGATCACCGTGCCGGTCAAGATGACTTACCTTAAGGACAAGCTCGGCCAGCGCGTGCCCAGGATGAACGGCGACCTGCTCGTCATCCGCGCCAGCTTCAACATCAAGCGCAGCGACTTCGGCATCAATCCGGGTCAATTCGAGGAGAAGGTTTCGGATGTGATTGAACTCACTCTGAGCATCGCTGGCGCGTCACCTCGGTGAGGCGCAGGCAGCCACCAATGCACCACTGCCGTTTAACGCAAACTCCGAAACAGAACAGGGAGCGCGCCCGCCTCGGGCGCTGTTTTCCGCGCCTTCGCGGAAAACGCTTGGCGCACGGAATTTTCCAACACCTCGATAAGCGATCACGCATCGCAGGCCGGACGCGAGGGCGCGTCCAGCGACGCCCGCGGCGGGCGTGATCCCCCAACTTCGGAGTTTAAGGATTCGCGTTAGTTCGTATCGCTCACGTTGTCGGTGATCGTGACCTGGCCTTTGCTGCGGTTGGCAATTCGAGGTTTGCCTTTGAAAAGATTTCCGCTGATGGCCGCGCGCTGGACAGCTTCGGCCAGTTCGATTTGCGGTTTGTCTTCCTGGAATTCACAACCGCGCACGATCACACTGCCACTGTCCACGCGCAACGCGGACCGGCCTTCCTTCTTCCGGTCCCATTGCACAAACGTACAATCGCCAAAACCAACCGCGCCTTTGCCGGCCAGCCGCGCGATCTGGTTGCACGGTCCCCAGAACGCGCAGTTCACGAAGCGCACGCTGCCGGAATTGGACGTTTTGACCTCGACCATCGTCGGATCAGGGCCGTGAAAGGAGACGAACTCGCCGTTGGAGATGAGGAGCGCCATGCGGGCCGATTCCTCCACCACCACCGCCGTGAAGCAATCGTCCGCGCCGATGCCGAGGAAGTTGCCGTTGCAGACGCCGGTTTTCGTCTTGATGAATTTGTAACCAATGTTGTAGCCGAAACAAAAGGTGTTGAAGACGTACTGCCAGTCCGAGCGACCGAACACGAACGCTTCGCCGTTCTGTTGCTGCCACTCGAAAAGTTTCGGCGACATGCTCCACCAGGGATTGAAGTGGACGTTCTCAATGCGCCCGATGTCGTAGATCGCATCCACAAAAATGCCGCGACGCAACGGCTGGCCTTGCACATCGCGGATGAGGTGACGTTCGTTCTGGCTGGCGTCGATGCCGTTGTAGGGATTCAATAACTCGACCTGCAACACGGCGGGGTTCTTGCCGCGCATCGCAATCGTCCACGGGTAGGGTTTGGGAACGTCGGTCGGATTCTGGTTCGGATAAAACAGCACGACACCTTTGAGTGTGCTGTTGTTGTTCAAGGTGATGAACGGGCTGCCGGTTACGTTGCCCGCATTTTCCGTCACCAGGAACGTGGTGCCGTCGTCCGTGGGTTTCGGCAGACCCGCGTCGCGCACACCGGAGTGCGCGGGCACCGATTGCCAGATGCCTTCCAGCGTAACCGCATTCGGCACGTTGAGGTGGCCGGCGAAGAAGTAATTGCCGCGCGGCGCGTGAACAATGCCGCCGCCGGCTTTGGTGGCCGCGTCGAGCGCGCGTTGGAACGCTGCTGTGTCGTCGGTCGTGCCGTCACCTTTGGCGCCGAAGTCACGGACCGAAAGGGCATCCGATGCAACGACAGCGTTCGACAGTAAAGAACCGAGAAGGGCGAGAAGAATGCGGGTTGAGTTGGTCATGATTACCAGACGCTCCGGCAAATCGCGCAATTCAACAAGGAATGGAGGACTGACGTTTGCACGCGCCAGGCGCAACAACCGCCTCTGCTCGTTTACAGCAATTCCTTGATGAGGGCGTTGGCCTGCTCATCGGTTATGCCGAGTTGGCGGAAGGCGAGCGGGCCACCATCGTCCAACACTGGCTCGAGTTCTTCCAGCGACGGGAGGTCAGTGCGTTTCCAAAGCAACCCGATGGGAATTTCTTCGCCCCACATGTATCCCTTGTCGATTGCTTTGTGGAAATCGGTCGGGTCGTGGCCCTGGTCTTCCAGAATTTTGACGCGCGGGTTGAACCATTGATAGGTATTGTCCTTGTTGTAGGTCACGCACGGGCTGAAGACATCCACGAGCGAAAAGCCCTTGTGCATGATCGCGCCTTTGAGCAATTCGACAAGATGCTTTTGTTTTCCGCTGAAGCCGCGCGCGACATAAGTTGCGCCGCCGACAATCGCCATCGGCAGCGGATTGATGGGGTTCTCGACGTTTCCATGCGGAGTGCTCTTGGTTTTCATCCCCTTGACGCTGGTGGGCGAACATTGGCCGGTGGTGAGGCCGTAAATCTGGTTGTCCATCACGATGTAGGTCAGGTCGATGTTGCGGCGCATGGTGTGGACGAAATGGTTGCCGCCGATGCCGTAGCCGTCGCCATCGCCGCCCGTGCAGATGACTTTGAGTTCGTGATTGGCGAGTTTGGCGCCGGTGGCCACGGCGAGCGAACGGCCATGGAGCGTGTGCATGCCGTAGGTGTTGATGAAGCCGGGCAGGTTGGAGGAACAACCGATGCCGCTGATGACGAGGACCTGGTGCGGCTTGAGTCCCAGTTCAAACAGCGCGGTCTGGAGCGCCGTGAGAACGGAGAAATCGCCGCAACCGGGACACCAGTCCGGATGGATTTTTCCCTTGTAGCTGTCCTTGATCAGTTGGGCGGCTGATGTAACGACTGGCGCTGGGGCAGTTTCAATGGCGGTACTCATATTTTTTATACGTAGATTTCGTGGGTGGGGACGGAGAGCTGGGTTTTTCCTGCAAGTTGTTCTTTCACGGAGTTGACGATGTGATGCGGCATGAACGGTTCGCCGTCGTATTTGCGAATGTGACCATGCGCGGCAATGCCGGTTTCGGAGCGAAGGTAGCGGGCGAACTGGCCGGAGTAATTGTTTTCAATAATGATGACTTTCTTGCTGCGCGAAAGGACGCGGGTGATTTCGTCCGTGTGGAAAGGCACAATCCATTTGATGTGCAGTTGATTGGCCACGATGCCTTCCTCGGCGGCAAGTTTTTCGACCGCTTCGCGAATGGTGCCCTCGGTCGAACCCCAACCGACCAATGTGACGGCGGCGTTTTCCGGGCCGACCAGTTTGGGGGGGGCAATCTGGGTCACCACTGTTTCCATTTTACGCGCCCGTTTCTCAACCATCAGGCGGCGCTTGGCGGGGTTGGTGAACTCATCGCTGATCAGCGTGCCGTCCTCGTCGTGTTCGTCCGTGGCGGCGATGTGGATGTGCCCCGGCGTGCCCGGCACCGCGCGTGGCGAAATGCCGCTCTTGGTCAGTTTGTAGCGCAGATAGGCCATGTCGTTGTAGCCGCCGAAAGGATTGTCGGAATTGCCGTTGCCATTCGGGAAAATAATTTCGCCGCGATCAATCTCGGCTCTGAAATTCAGATCCGCCGGATCAACACTGGCCGTGCCTTCGGAGATCAGGAGGTCGGCGAGCACGAGGCCGGGGCATTGGTATCGGTCGCAAAGGTTGAACAGTTCGGGAATGGTCTTGAACAAATCCTTCTGGTCAGTCGGCGCCACGATGATGCGCGGGTAATCGCCCTGACCCGCGCCAAGAATCTGCCACAGGTCGCCCTGCTCGGTTTTGGTCGGCACACCCGTGGCTGGTCCGGCGCGTTGAACATCGACACAGACGACCGGTGTTTCAATCATCCCGGCCATGCCGATGGCTTCCGTCATGAGCGCGAAGCCCCCGCCGGACGTGGCGCACATGGCGCGGCAACCGGCGTGCGCCGCGCCGATAACCATATTCATGACGCCAATTTCATCTTCGACCTGACGGACCATGATGCCCAACTGGCGCGCGTGACTGGCCATATACATCAACACACCCGTGGAAGGACTCATCGGATACGCGGCGTAAAATTTCACTCCCGCCGCAATGCCGCCCAACGCCGTGGCCTGATTGCCGGTGAGGACCGCCAGACCCTTGTCGAGATTCGGTGCTTTGAACGGGAACGATTTGAAATTCGCAGCGGCGTAATCATACCCGGCGCGCGCGAACCCGACGTTCTCGGCGACGACCGCGTCGCCTTTGCGTTTGAAGATGCGCGTCAACGCGTCCTGGAGTCCTTCGAACTCCACGCCGAGCATTTGCAGCGTGGCGGCAATCGCCACGGTGTTCGCGGCCAGCTTGTTGCCCGCCGTCAGTTGCTTGATCGGCAGCGGACAAACTTGCACGCCGTCGGCGGCGTCGCCCGGTTTGATTTTTTCATTGTCAAACAGCACGCAGGCGCCGGACTTCAACAGCTTGAGATGCCGGTTCATCGTGTCCTGATTAAGCGGAATCAATATATCAATCTTGTCACCCATGTTGCGCACGGGGCCATCGCTGACGCGGATGGTCAGAAATGTGTGCCCGCCGCGGATGATGGATTGGTAGGCGTTGTAGGCATTGAGGTTGAGGCCGCGCCGCGCGAAGATGCGCGCGAGAATGTCTCCCGGAGTGGCGATACCCTGACCGGCTTCACCGCCGATCCCGATTGCAAAATCAACTTTGGCCATGGTCTTTTCTGTTCGGTTGTTAACTGGCTTGAGTCCTTCAGCGGGCCGCGGGTAGAACGGCCGCGCCGGACAACTAGACTTCAATTGAAATTAACAATCTCATTTCTCACGCGCAAGGATTTTATCCTTTCGTTTGAACTTTTACTTCTCGCGCTCGCCAACCAGTCAAGGCAACGTAACAGGCGACAGGTTGGATGCTCGAAGTTTGGCGGAAGACTTGCTGGTTATCAAACATGTTGAAGCAAACAAACATTGCGGCGGCGGAAGCGGCGGAGTGGCTTGGTGATCTGCATCCGCTGATGGAACAACTCGGCTCGCTGGAGGGCCTGGTCACGCTCGGTGCCGCGTCCGCGACATTGCACGTCCCGTCGGTGGACAGCCCCGTCGCCTTGCGCCGTTTCCTTCAACATTATCAAGCGCAGGTTCTCGTGCCCATCGAACTGGCGTCCCTGCATCACGCTTATGAGCATGCCTGCCGGAACGAACTCAGCGAACTGATTGAGTTGGATCAACGGCTGACGCGCGAACCGATCTTGCGGGAGTTTGCGGCCGCGAGTCGGCGCATCGGGCAATATCAGCTTCAGCGGCTTCGCCCGTTGCGCGACCAACGGTTCGTTCAGCGTTACTTGCAAGCGGTGGAGCAGGGTGAAGCCCACGGCTGGCACAACCTGGTTTATGGCGTCACGCTGGTGCTGTATTCGTTGCCGTTGCGCCAGGGTCTGATGGGCTACGCACGGCAAACGCTGCGCGGTTTCATCCACAGTTCTGCGCGACTGCTGCGGCTATCGGAAGGCGACTGCCAGTCATTGCTGGACGACCATTGCGCTGGTTTGCCCGCCGCAGTGGAGGGTTTATTGACGCCGCGCGCCGCGGCTTGATCGACTTCTTCGTCCCGAGAACCCCCGTCCCGGCCGGAAATATTTCTGGCTATTGTTTTCCCGCTTCTTCAGTAATGAAACGCCTTCATCCATGAACAGCTACTTTAATTTCGGCGACTGGTCGGTCATTCTCATCTATCTGCTGGGCATCATTGGACTCGGCTTCTGGTTTGGGAAGGACCAGAAGAACACGCGCGATTATTTTCTCGGCAGCAAAAACATCCCATGGTGGGGCATCGGACTGTCCATCGTGGCCGCCGAGACGAGCGCACTCACCATCATCGGCGTTCCCGCGATGGCCTACGGCACGGACATGGCCTTCATTCAGATGATCATTGGCTACGTGATTGCCCGGATCATTCTGGCGATCGTCATGGTGCCGCACTATCTGAAAGGCGAAATCTATTCGCCCTACCAATTGTTCGCGAATACGTTCGGTCCTTCCGCGCGCCAGACTGCCGGCGGCTTTTTTCTCATCAGCGAAACGCTGGCCGCGGGGGTGCGCGTTTACGTCGCCTCGATTCCGGTGAAACTGATGCTGGGCGACAAACTTCTCGGCTTCGGCACCGGCGATCCGATCCTCGGCGCGATCTTGTTGTTCGTTGTTTTGTCGCTGCTCTACACCTACGTCGGCGGCGTCAAAGCAGTCATCTGGACCGATGCCGTGCAGTTCGGTTTGTTCCTGGTCGGTGGACTTTACGCGCTTTATTACATCCCGACATTGGTGGACGGCGGACTCAGTAAAGTCATAAGCGTAGCCGCCGAAGGCGGTAAACTTCACTGGCTTAATTTTGCTCCACCGCCGGGGACCTCGTTTCCAAAATTCTTGCTGGGCGCGCCCTTCAATATCTGGATGGGCGTCATCGGCGGCACCGTAATGGTGATGTCCTCGCACGGCGCGGAACAATTGATCGTGCAGCGCGTGCTGGCCTGCCAAACCGTGGCCGACGGAAGAAAAGCGCTGGCTTTGAGCGCCGTTGTGATCTTCCCGCTCTTCTTTATTTTTCTCATGGTGGGCGCGATGCTCTGGGTTTTTTACCAAACCCATCCCTTTCAGATTCCGCTGCCGGAACCGCGCCCCGGTTCCGGCATCAAAGCGAATGACTTCACCTTCCCGATTTTCATGATGACGGAAGTGCCGCACATCCTCAAAGGGTTTCTGATTGTCGCGATTCTGTCGGCGGCGATGTCGTCGGTGAGTTCCGCGCTCACCTCGCTGGCCTCGGTTTCCACCATGGATTTCGTCAAACATTTTTCCGGGAAGCAGCGCAGCGAGGATTTCTTTCTGCGGTTCAGCAAATACTCGACCGTTTTTTGGGCCGCGGCGCTGATTCTCGTCGCGTATCTGAGCCGGGAAGTGAAGTTCGTGCTGAACGCGGCGTTTTCGTTGCGTGGCTTGACGAGCGGTGCACTGCTCGGCGGCTTGTTGCTCGCAGTCTTTTGGAAGAAAGGACGCGCCACCGCCATCGTGGCCGGCATGCTGGCGTCGCTGACTGTGATGACGGCCATCCAATTCCTGCCACAGTTGGAATGGAGCAAAGACTTCTGGATGAGATGGGTCGGAGTGGAAATCTTTTGGCCCTGGTTCACGTTGATTGGAACAACCGTGACATTGCTGACTGCCTGGATGGTCCGGTCGCTGGTTCGCAAATACCACGGGCTTTGAACCTGGGTTGCGATGTTGAATCGCCGTGGTTCTGTGGTTAAGCTTTTGTCCACGTGGACAAGAAACCTTTATTTCAAGTCGGGGCGCTGACACTCGCCCTCCTCGCAACTTCTTGCAACAAGGGTTCAAACCCCATCTCCGTCTCCGGCACCATTGAAACGGACGAAGTCCACGTCGCGTCGCGCTATGGCGGTCGCGTAGAGAAAACTTTGGCACAGGAAGGCGACAGCTTGAGCGGCGGTCAGGTAATCGTGGAACTCGACGCGGCGGAACTTCACGCGCAACACGACCGCATCGCCGCACAACTCGACGAAGCGGTGGCCGGTCCGCGCAAGGAAGAGATCGCCGCAGCCAAGGCGGATTGGGAAGCGCAGATCGCGCAACTGGACTTCGCCCGCGCCGACGCGAAACGTGCGCAGGAATTGTTCGCCCAGAAAACCATCTCCGCGTCCGAACGCGATCTGGCAGTTTCGAAAGCCACTGCGCTGGAAAAAACCGTCGCGTCCGCCAGGAGCCATTACGATTTGCTGCTGGCCGGCACGCGGCCGGAACAAATCGCGCAGGCACGCGCGCAACTGGCTGAATTGGACACGCAGCTACGCGAGATGAAGATTTACGCGCCGACGAATTGCGTGTTGGAGGTTCTCAGCGTGAAGGTGGGCGACGTGCTTGCGCCGAATCAACAAGTCGCCACGCTGCTCTTGACCAATCACATCTGGGTGCGCGTGTTCGTGCCCGAGCCGTGGCTGGGACATATCACGCTCGGCGACCTGGTGAAGGTGCGCGTGGATGCGTTTGCCGGAAAAGATTTCAGCGGAAGCATCGAGCAAATCCAGCGCAGCGCCGAGTTCACGCCGCGCAACGTGCAAACCGTGGGCGAACGTGTGAAGCAGGTCTTCGGCGTGAAAGTGAAGCTCGTCAATGCCGAAGGCCAACTCCGCGCCGGCATGGCGGCGGATGTGTCTTTTTCGAACGTGCCGAAGTGAATCTTTGACCACGAAGGGACACGGATCTAAATGGTTGTTTGGCTCGCCCTCACCCTTACCCTCTCCCCCGGGGAGAGGGAATAGCAGTCGCGCGACTCTGAATTTTCGGCAGTCTGTTTGCCTGTCGCCGCCGGCCGGTGGTGCGAAGCGGGAGACGGACGAATTGCGTGACGACATATCGGCGCAACAAGTTGGCTAGCGATTCTCCCTCTCCTTGGGGGAGAGGCAGGCGAACCGTTGGAAATGTCGTTTGATGGCGGCTTGCCTTGAACTCCTGTTCCTCCGTGTCCATCGGCCGTCCAACTCACTGCGCCGTCCACCCACCATCAATCAGGAAGTCCGTGCCGGTGACGAAACCCGCGTCCTCGGAACAAAGGTAAACGGCGAGTTGACCGACTTCTTCGACTTTACCCCAGCGGCCCAGCGGAATCCTGGAGAGGAACTGCTGATTCAGTTCAGGGTTTTGCATCAGTTGCGTGTTCATTTCGGTGGCGAACGGGCCGGGACTGATCCCGTTGACGGTGATTTTCTCCGGGGCCAGTTCGAGCGCCAGCGCGCGGGTGAAGCCGAGCAGCCCCGTCTTGCTCGCGCAATACGCCGTGCGCCCGGCAATCGAAACATGGCTCATGATTGACGTCAGGTTGATGATGCGACCGTAGCCCTGTCCCTTCATCTGCGGAACGAACGCCCGGCACATCAGGAACACGCCGGTGAGGTTGGTGTCCATCACCTGCCGCCATTCCGCCAGGGTAAAATCCGTGACGGACTTGCGGATGTTGATGCCGGCGTTGTTGATGAGGATTTGCAACCGCCCCAATTGCTCAGCGACAGCTTTTTCCAGCAACGCGATCTGGGCCTCGTCCGTGACGTCCGTTTGAAAGACGACAGCCTCCGCGCCAAGTTTGCGCACAGCGGCGGCGGTTTCATTCAGTTGATCGAGGTTGCGCGCAACCAAGGCAAGGCGCGCGCCAGCTTCGGCGAGGGCGAGCGCCATGGCCTTGCCGAGTCCTTTGCTCGCGCCGGTGATCAACGCGATCTTGCCCTGGAGTTTTTTATTGTTCATGCGCGTAAGTCATAGCATTCAAATGTCATAAGGCAAAGCGGTCAGTGCGTGACCTGGTGACGAAAACTCCGTCTGCCACATTAGCGTTTGCGTGTGATGGAATGAACGGCAATCCTTGACCGAAACCATGACTGCGGAGAAAAAGTCCATCCGCTGGAAATTGAAGGCGCGCGAAACGCGGATGCTGCTCTATTTGCTCGTGGTGCTCGGTGTGGTGGGCTGGAAATTCATTCCGCGACCGTGGCATCCTACAATCACGTTCGAAGGCACGCATCACACAATTTATTCAAGCGCGACACGGCAACAAACCGAGGACACCGCCCACGCCATGGAACTGCTTTACAAAGCGTACTCGAATCGTTTCCAAACCTTGAAGGATATTCAAAGCGACCATCCGAAGCTCAAAGTCAACTTGTTCAAGGACCGTGCGGAGTTTCGGCGAATCAATCCTGGACTGGGCTGGGCGGAAGCCTACTATCGCGAATCGTATTGCCGCGCCTACTTTTCCTCCGGCGAGATCAACCCCTACCACTGGATGCTGCACGAGTCCGTTCATCAACTTACTCATGAAGTGGCGCATTTGAAGTTGGCAAAGTGGCTGGAGGAACGGCTAGTCCGGCGCCGGCCTGCCCGAACCACAATTCGGACGGATCAAATTGACGTCCGCCGCCGCCGTAAACGTAAGGCGCGAGGTGTATTGATTCGAAGGGAAATCGGCCGATCAACTTGCCCGAGGCATTGTCCAGAAAGCGATGCTCCGTATTTTCCGTGTAAGCATCAGCCCCGATGCCGAAATAACGGGTGAAAAAGTGATTCATGCCCAAACCCGCCCCTAATCGTCCGTCGTCCACCACTCGGCGACCGGAAATGTGGTTGATCGTTTCCTGGCCTATCGACACCGAGCCAAACAAGTCGAGTGATGTTTCGTCGGCGCGAAAGATGGAGTCGTTCCTCACATTGGATTGCGCCGTTGCCGCAGTGACTGTCGTGCAAATAGCGACAGTCATCCAGAGTTTCATAAGTTTCATGGCTGACCCTTTCTCCTTGTTTTACCTAATTTGAATTCGCAGCTTTCTTCATGTTTGCCGTTGTTCGCGCATGGCCTCTTTGCCCGCTTCGATGGCCGCTGTGATTTGCGCTCTCTTGCCGAGGAACGTTTCCTTCGCCTGATCCAGAGCGTCACCGGCTTTGTTTTTCAGCTCACGCGTCCGCTGGGCCAACAGGTCGCGTGTCTCCTTCCCCGATCGGGGCGCATAGAGCAGCGCCATCCCGGCGCCCATGAGCGCACCGACTGCAAACGCGGTCAAAAAACCGCGCACTTGAGATGAATTATTGTCTGACATGGTTTTCCCTTTCCTTTGTTTGGTTATGTGTCTGGTTGTGATGATTCCAATGAAACAGAGTTTGCAGAAACGTGGTCGCTCCTAGCCGAAGCAGATTCATGTTGCGGGCGAACGAAAAGACCGGCGGCTCAATCGCTGAGCCAACTTCCTCCACGATCCGGTCTGCTCGCATCGCCCATTGTTGCGCGGTATGCACTATCTGGCCCATCTCATCCATCTGCCGGTTGGCTCCCCGACAGAGGTCGTTCAGGCTGCGGACCAATTCACGGCCATCCTGCACGAGAAACTGCGTGTTCGATTTGAGTTCCTCGATGATTCGCAACACTTGTTCCGAATTGCGTCGTGTCCGAAACTCAATGGGAATGAGACAGGCCGCCAGCACAATGACCGACACTGACGCGCAAAACAGGGCAACTTGTAATGCAACCGAAATTTCCATTGTCTCCTTCATCAGCTTCTTTGATTTCGTGCGACCAGCAATACGATGCCGCCAACCATCGACACCACTCCGACGATGGGCGGCAGCGGCAGGGTTCTTGTTTTATCATGCGTCACCTGGATGGGGCCGAGATCAACCGCCTTCTCCCGGGTTTTGATGCTGATGCCTTGATATGCGAAAGCGACAATTCCCAGAGCAATCAGTGCAACTCCGATTAGTGTGTTTGGTTTCATCCGGTTGGTTCTGTGCGCGTTGCCGATTACTTGATTTCAGGCACCGCTGTTTACAAAGGCTTCCTCCCTTGAATGATCCTCACCAGAATCATGACGAGGGCGATCACCAGCAGAATGTGAATAAAAGCCCCCATCGTGTAGCCGGTCACCAACCCCAGCAGCCACAGAATTATTAGTATCATCGCGATCGTCCATAACATAGGATTCCCTTTCGTTAGTCTCTGTTTTTGTCGTTACGTCTCCGAACCAGCTAAGGTCCCACCACCCAAATGCCCCCGCGCAATACGTGTCCGCAGCCGGGGGCCGTGCACATGGCCTGCAGAGTACCAATACCCTGATCCATAATAGTGATTGCAACGGCCCGAACACACGTGACCCGTCTCGATCCTGACGCGTGCTCCCGTACGAAGATAGCCATGTTCATGAACCACGCAGCCGCAGAACAACGCGGACATCGCCAGAACTCCTGTCAGCATGATTAATTGCAGTGATTTCATTGAACTTTCCCTCCAGTTCTTTCGTTGTCCCAAGTTTAGCCCGCAGTTTGCCAGGGAACAATTGGCACCAAGGCTGATCGTCTCTTGGGCGTGCGTCCGACCCACCCCCGGCGCTTGTCCGAGGGCGCAACCGGCGACGGCGCCAATTGAACTCCTCGCGGCCGCATTTAAGATTTAATCAAAACAGAACAGAGACGAGGTGATGAGACATGCCAGTCAAACAACATGTGCGCGGGGTAAGCACGAAGGAGCAACGGATGTTTGAGCACATCTTGGAAAGCTCCCGACGATCGGGTCGCTACGGCAAACGCGCCAAGGAGGTGGCCGCCCGCACCGTCTTGAAACACCATAAACTCAAGCATCACCGCAGAGGACAATGACAGTCTGGAAAGGAGCATTATGATGAATCGGAATCCAACAAACCATGCGCTGCGCATCCCGGTGCAGTGGTTCACTTCACGCCTGCACCTTATTCCGGTGAAGAAGCCGCCAGTCCCGTCACGCGTCATCGACGATTCGTTGTCGGGCGCGGAACGCCCGTATTTTGCAGCCATTCGGGTAAACCGGCGCGAACTAATCCTAACCGACGAACTCGTTATGTGAAGTATGCGAACCAGAGAACGGCAGGGCACCGGTAGAAAATTGCGCAAGCAACTAAGGGAGGTCATGCATCGGCAGGTGACCGCGGTCGGGGTGGACACTCCGTTGGGTGAGGCGGCGCGGCGCATGAGGGCGTTGAACGTGACGCGGTTGCCGGTCTGCGACGGTCCGAAACTCGTCGGCGTGATCACCGCTCGCGATCTCACCATGCGCGCCACTGCCGAAGGCCTTGATCCGCAAACCAGCACTGTGCGCGAAGTGATGACCCGCCGGGTCCTGTGTGTCGAGGAAGACGAAGACCTCCGGCAGGCCGTCGCCATTATGCAACAGTACAATCTTTTTCATTTGCCCGTTGTGAACCGGCAGCAGGACCTCGTCGGAATGGTTTACTTCAGTGACCTGGATCGCCGTCAATGAGCGACCTGAACCGACTCGGGGGCAGGTGAGTCCGGACTACCGGCTATAATCATTCGGGCGTATGAGTGAATTGAGAAACAAAACCGGGATTCAAAGTCTCGCTTACATTGAGCAGTTTTACGCAGACTACCGGCGCGATCCGAGTTTGGTGCCGGCGGAATGGCGCGAATATTTCGCTGCGGCTGGCGATGGCGATGCTGACGGCACAGTGCAACTTGGCCCTTCATTCAAACCGCGCAGCGTGTTCAACCCAACTTCATCCGCCTCGACCGGGCGGGCTCAGTTTCGAGCCGACCCGCGTGCGGCAAATGTGAGCGATCGGCTGGATCAGCTTGTTCGCAACCATCGCGTGCGCGGTCACATCATTGCCGCCGTGGACCCGTTGGGAATGACGCGCCCGTGTCCGCCGGAACTGGAGCTGGATTTTTACGGCTTCTCCCAAAGCGAACTCGAACTGCTCACGAATTCCCCGACGCTCCATTACGACACGCCCCTCACCATTCGCGAGATTTTTCAGCGGTTGCGCGATACTTACTGCCGTTCCATCGGCGCGCAGTTCATGCATATTGACGATTTGACCGTGCGGCAATGGCTTCAACAGCGCATGGAAAGCTCCCAAAATCGTCTGGAACTTTCCCGCGATGAGCAACTCCGCATCCTCACGCGCCTCACGGACGCGGTGGTCTTCGAGAAATTTCTGCGCAAAAAATTTCTCGGCGCGAAAACCTTTTCACTCGAAGGCTGCGAAACACTCCTCCCGTTACTCGACCTCGCCATTGAAAAAGCCGGTCATCAAAGCGTGCGGAATATCGTCGTCGGCATGGGGCATCGTGGTCGTTTGAACATCCTCGCCCATATTATCGGCAAAGACCCCCGCGAAATTTTCCGGGAGTTTGCGGACGCTGAACCGGAACTTTGGGAAGGACGCGGGGACGTGAAACATCACCTCGGCCACAGCGGTGATTGGATGGCGACCGATGGCCGAAAAATCCATCTCTCCCTATGCTTTAACCTAAGCCATGTTGAGTTTATTGAGCCAGTAGTGCCCGGTCGCGTGCGCGCGCAACAGGATCGACTGGGTGACCGCGACCGCCGCCAGGTGATGGGCCTCCTGATTCACGGCGACGCGGCGTTTGCCGGCGAGGGAGTGGTCCAGGAAACGCTCAACCTCAGCAAACTTTCCGGCTACTCGGTGGGCGGCGTGCTTCACATCATCGTCAATAATCAAATCGGCTTCACCACGCCGCCGAGCGAAGGACGTTCGACCACCTACGCCACCGATGTGGCGCGCATTTTGCAAGTGCCCATCTTCCATGTGAACGGTGAAGATCCGGAGGCTGTCGCACAAGTCGTGCGTCTCGCGATGGATTTCCGCGCGGAGTTTCAGACCGATGTCTTCATTGACCTGTATGGCTACCGGCGATGGGGACACAACGAGACCGACGAACCTTCCTTCACGCAACCGCTCCTTTACCGCGCCATCAATGAGCGACCGAACGTCCGCGAAGGTTATCTTAAACATCTGCTCGAACTCAAAAGTGTCTCGCGCGAGGAAGCGGATGAAATCATGACCGCGCGCCACGCGAAACTGGAAGCGCAGTTGAAAGCCGCTCACGACGACCAACGCCCGCCCGCACCGGAACAGCGCAATGTCTGGCGCGATTACACGGGCGGCCCTGAACCTGAGGACGAACCCGATACTGGCGTGGAAATCGACCACCTCGCCACGCTACTCCACAAACTCACCGACCTGCCTGCCGGATTTCACGTCCATCCCAAACTGGAGCGGGGATTGAAAACCCGCCGCGAGATGGCCAACGGCAAACACCCGCTCGACTGGTCTGCCGCTGAAGCTCTCGCTCTCGCCACGCTCGCGACGGAAGGCGTGCCCATTCGCCTCACCGGACAGGACACCGCACGCGGCACATTCAGCCAGCGCCACGCAATTCTCCACGACCAGCAGGACGGTCATCCGTTCGTGCCACTGCAACACCTCGCGTCCGAACAGTCGCCTGTGGAAATTCACAACAGCCCGCTTTGCGAAACCGGCGCGCTCGGCTTTGAGTATGGTTACAGTCTCGATTGCCCGGACGGGTTGGTGCTCTGGGAGGCGCAGTTCGGCGACTTCGTGAACGCCGCGCAGGTCATCCTGGATCAATTCATCTCCAGCGCTGAAGACAAGTGGCGTCGGCTGTCGGGATTGGTTTTGCTTCTGCCCCACGGATTCGAAGGCATGGGACCGGAACATTCGAGCGCGCGGCTGGAGCGGTTTCTCACGCTCGCAGCGGAGGACAACATCCAAATCGTCCAGCCCACCACGCCCGCGCAGTATTTTCACGTGCTCCGACGACAGGCGCTCCGCAAATGGCGCAAGCCTCTCGTGGTCTTAACACCGAAAAGTCTGCTGCGTCATCCGAAAGTGGCGTCAACCATTGAGGACTGTGCGCAGGGCCGTTTCCGGCGCGTGCTGCCGGACGATTCCAAGCCGCGTGATGTGAAGCGTGTCCTGCTTTGCACCGGCAAAGTGTTTTATGAGCTGACGAGCTACCGTGAAGAAAAAAAGCGCAACGACGTGGCCATCATCCGCCTGGAACAACTTTATCCGTTGCGCGCCGGACTGTTGGAGGAGGCGCTGAAGCCTTACGCGGACAACACGCCAACACTTTGGATTCAGGAAGAACCCGCGAACATGGGCGCATGGCGCTATCTGCACGAACGGTTCGGCAAAAAACTTTTCGACCGTCTTCCGTTCGCCCCCAGCAGCCGTTTTGAATCTGCCAGCCCGGCGACCGGCTCTGCTCATGCCCATAAGTTGGAGCAGGCGCAACTCATTGCCCGGGCGTTTGGCGACCCTGAACCCAATGCCGATGATGTGTTCCTCGCCGAAAAGCCCAAGGCAAAACCAGAAAAGGAAGACCAGGAGCAATCCCAAGCTTTCAAGCCAAAGGAGACTTGACCATGCCAAACGAACTGAAAATCCCAGAGGTCGGCGAATCCATCACTGAAGTCCAAATCAGTGAATGGCTGAAGTCCGAAGGCGACATTGTGAAGCAGGACGAGGGCGTGGCGGTCATTGATTCCGAGAAGACGACTTTCGAGTTGCCCGCGCCGATGGGTGGCAGGCTCACAAAGATTTTGCATAAGGCGGGAGCCACAGTCAGGGTCGGCGAGGTTATCGCGCACATTGAATCGGACGGCGAAACGGCCAAAGCGGAGCCTGCCGAAGCGAAAACCGATGTCGAGTCCAAGCCGGAATCAAAACGTCCTGACGAATCCAAGTCTGAAGCCACGACGGAGAAAGCCGCCGAGAAAACCAGTCCAGCCGAGAAACCTGCCAAGGAACGCGAGCCTGACCGCGAAAAACCCAAAGAGGAAAAAGGCGAACGGGCTGAAGTGAAAAAAGAAGAACCAAAAGACCGCGACGAAAAAGAGACCGCGCCGGAAGAAGCTCAACCGGAAAATCGCCAGCCGGCTCGCAAAACAGAAACAAAAGTCCCGGAGGCCAAACCTCCAACTTCGGCGCAGCCTGCGTCCGCGAAGCCTTCCGCCGACCGCGAAGAGGAGGTCGTGCCCATGACCATGTTGCGCCGCACCGTTGCGCGCCGTCTGGTCGAAGCGCAGCAAACGATGGCGATGTTGACGACGTTCAACGAAGTGGATATGTCCGCCGTGCAGGCGTTGCGCAAGGAGCATCAGGAGGCATTTGAAAAACGTTACCAGGCGAAGTTGGGCCTGATGTCGTTTTTCGTGAAAGCGGCGATTGATGGATTGAAACAATTCCCGCAACTCAACGCCGAGATTCGCGAAAACGATATTGTTTATCATAATTACTTCGACATTGGCGTGGCCATTGCCACCGAACGCGGACTCGTCGTGCCGGTGTTGCGAAACGCCGAGCGTTTGAGTTTCGCGGAGCTGGAGAAAGCCATCGGCGATTTTGCCCAGCGCGCGAAGGATGGCAAATTGAAACCCGACGAACTGGAAGGCGGCACATTCACCATCACCAACGGCGGCGTGTTCGGCTCGTTGCTTTCCACGCCCATCATCAATCCGCCGCAGTCGGGAATTCTCGGCATGCACACGATTCAGGAACGGCCCGTTGCCGTGGACGGACAAGTGGTCATTCGTCCGATGACGTATCTGGCGCTGACTTACGACCACCGCATCGTGGACGGTCGCGAAGCAGTTTTGTTCCTTCGCCGCGTGAAAGAGATCGTCGAAACACCGGCGCGGATGTTGATGGAGATTTGACATTTCGAGCATCGGCGGAAACTTTAGAATGATGAGGTGGTTCATTCGCCTCACACAACAAGAAGGAAGTTTATGAAAAACAAAACGAACGGTAAGAACAACGCGGACATCATCCGCGAATTGCGTCTCGCTTATGGCATGGAAGTGGAAACCGTGCAAAACTACATCGCCAACTCGGTTCATCTGGATGGCGTGCGCTCCGAAGTCGTCAAAAAAGAACTGGCCGCGGATGTGCCGGTTGAAGTGGGCCACGCGCAGCTATTGGCGCATCGCATCAAGACCCTCGGCGGCCGGGTGCCCGGCTCGCTCGAACTCACCCGCACGCAAACCTACCTCCAACCGCCCAAAGATCCGACCAACGTCGTCGCGGTCATCAAAGGCGTCATCACCGCCGAGCAGACCGCCATCACCCATTACAACACGCTCATCAAGTTGTGTGAAAAGCGGGACTACGTCACCCAAGAACTGGTCATTCAAATCCTCGGCAGCGAAGAGGACCATCACCGCGAATTCGTCGGCTTTCTGAAGGAATACAAACGGTAGAATCAGGACAATAAGCAACGCATACCCGCGCTCGGTCAGGCAACTCTGCTGTCCTTTTCCGATCACCTGTTGTAAGCCAGCAAGAGCACGCGGTGGCCATTGTTCACTTCAACGACCCGGACCGCGGTCGGCAAGCAGCCTGAAAAACTGATTGGAAACTGGTTGACGGTAGCCAAAGTTTGGGTGTAACTCGTGGCAACCATGATCGGAGGGATTAACCGAAGTTACGGCGAAGTGTTGCGGGCGAACAGCGCCGACGGGGAACCGCGACTTCCTTTTCTTTCCCTTCCAGCCAAAGTCAAACGCGCGGTTGGCATATTTCGTGAGGTTGGTGAGTCGAAGTCCAGACACGAAGTGCTCGCCCGCGCGCAACACGCCGTCACCCGGGCGCTGGCCGACTCTTCAACCGTGGCGGAGGCGAGTCCCAAGATTTTCCGGGCGCTGTGCGAAACGCTCGGTTGCGACTGGGGCGAACTCTGGCGAGTGGACACATCAGAGAATCTGCTGCGCTGCGCACAAATCTGGCACCCCGGAGCGCCGGCCTGGATCGAAGGCGGGGTGGCGCGGCACGCGGCCTTTGCGCGCGGCGAAGGAATCGCCGGCACCGTGTGGGCGCGCAACAAACCGCTCTGGATCACCGATGTCACCAGGCGACCCGGCTATCAACGCGCGACGGTCGCCCGGCATGGACTACGCACGGTGTTCGCCTTACCAATTCGGCTGAATCAGGAAGTGCTCGGGGTCATCGCCATGTTCAGCCGTCAGGTGTTGCCACCAGACAAACATCTGTTGCGCGTGCTCCGGGATATTTGCAGCCAGATTGGTCAGGTGATGGGACGGCGACGGGCGGAGCGGCAGTTGCTGGAGGTGAGCGAGCGTGAGCAGCAGCGCATCGGCCAAGACTTGCACGATGGCCTATGCCAGCGACTGACTGGCATCGCTTACATGGCAAGCGATCTACAAAGCCGGCTGGCGAAAGGATCAGTCCCCGAAATGGCCATCGCCGCGCGCATCGCCGAGCTGTCTCGGGAGACGAGCGTCCAGGCGCGCCAGATCGCGCGCGGATTGAACCCCGTGAAGGTGGGCAGCGTGGGCTTGATCGCCGCGTTGAATGAGCTGGCGGCCACCATCCGCTCGATGTTCTCCATTGCCTGCCGGTTTGAATGTCAGCATCGCGTCTTTGTGCGCGATCATGAAACGGCGGTTCACCTTTATCGCATCGCGCAAGAAGCCATCCACAACGCCATCACCCACGGCAAGGCCTCTGAGATTGTTGTGTCGCTCGGCCGCGCGCCCGAAGGGATCGTGCTGAGCGTCAAAGATAATGGCCGCGGACTTTCCAGGGTCACGAACGGTGGTGACGGCATGGGCTTTGAAAACATGAGCTACCGCGCGCGGGCCATCGGCGCGCAACTGCAGTTCGCGCCGCGCGATCGTGGCGGCACGATTATGAAATGCGCAGTCTTGAAACAGGAGGAGAGTCACCAGTGAAACACGCTCGCGGCAAGCCGGCAGACGCGGCCAACGACAAGCATCGGGTCTTGTTGGTGGACGATCATCCCATCCTTTGCGAGGGGCTGGCGCAAAAGATCAATGGCGAACCGGACTTGATGGTCTGCGGGCAGGCGCGCGACGCTCACGCTGCGTTGGAAGCCATCGAGAAGTTGCGACCGGACATTGCGGTGGTGGACATCGCGTTGGGAGATACGAGCGGCATCGAGTTGATCAAAGACATCAAGGTGCGCTTTCCGAAACTGCCGGCGCTGGTGTTGTCCATGCACGATGAGGCGTTGTATGCCGAACGCAGTTTGCACGCGGGCGCCAAGGGTTACGTGATGAAGCAGGAGGAAGCCGACGTGTTGTTGCGCGCGATCCGTCAGGTGTTGGGCGGCCAGGTTTATCTGAGCGAGAAGGTCAAGGACGCCATCGTGAATCGTCTCGGCGGCAACCCGCCCGAAGGCGAGATCACGACCATCGCCCAGCAGTTGAGCGACCGCGAGCTGCAGGTGTTCCAATTGATTGGCGATGGTTTTGCCACGCATGAAATCGCCGATCGCCTTCACCTCAGCGCGAAAACTGTTGCCTCCCATCGGGAGAACATAAAGAAGAAGTTAAATCTCAAATCCATCGAAGAGCTGTCCCGCTTCGCGATCCACTGGCAACGCCATCGCGAGTCCGGCGCCGGCGAACCTGCGGAAAGATTGGCACCAACCAAAGCACTGAAGGCGGCGCCCATTGTGAAATCGGGTGCGAAATTGCGTTGATGCTTAACGCAAAAGCGCTTTGCGCCCTTTTCAAGGCGCCGACTCTATCGGCACGTGAATCGTGCAGAGTAACGATAGCGTCACCCCGAGGAAAATAAACTGCAGCAAGGCGAGGCGATCCGACGCGGGCGCATCGGTCTTTTGCAGGGCGCGAAATCCGGCAGCCAGCAATAGCAGAAGGAGCAAACCCTCATTCGTCAACACGAACATGACCGCCAAGCTCGCGACGACCAGCCAGCGTTGCGCCCGCGACAAGGCGCGGAAGCCGCGGCCGCCATCCAGTTGCCAGACCGGCAGAAGATTGAACAGGTTGATCCACGCGCCGACGCGCGCAATCGCGGCCCAGTAGAGTCCGCCGCTGATCAGAAAGACGGCAAATGCCGCGACCGCGGCACCGAGACCCCAGAGCGGACCGGCCAAACCGATGCGGGCGTCTTCATGTGGATCGGCGGGATACTGTTTGAGCCTGACCATCGCACCGAAACCTGGAATGAACATTGGGGCGGTGGCGCGGATACCGAGACGACGAAGCGCGAAAACGTGACCCATCTCGTGGACGTAAATCGAAAGCACCAATCCCAACGCGAATGTCCATCCCCAAGCGGCCCAGTAAACGCCGAAGGAAAGCAGCATTGAGAACAGCGTACTGGCCTTGGTCAATCCCAGCAGCAGGAACTTGAGTTTGGTCAGAACGAAGATGACGGCGAATTTGAATTTCCAAAGCAACAAACCAATGGCACCCAGCCCCGCCGCCTGCATGCCGGTTTTCTTCTGGGTTGAGGCTTGACGCAGGGCGGGCGTTCGAGAGGTGGAGGCCGGCGCGGTTTCTTGATCGACTTGCCCGCTCAGATTCTTAATCCAGGCGAGGACAATCTGATGTTGGCGCGAGCCGGGCGGAAGGAGTTCAAGGGCGTCGCGCCACGTGGTCAGGGCGCCCGACAGGTCACGCTGTTGCGTCAGCCGCTCCGCCTCACGCGCCAGGTGATTTAATTTTTCCGTGTGCACAAGCCGCTGGCAACGCGGGCAACTGAGCAGCGTCGGTGCGATCTGCGTGCTGCATTGGGGACAGATTATTTCCGGTTCAGGCACGCTAGGCAGCCGGCGGCACTGCAGTGGCGCCAATCTGGAACGGACCGGTGATTTGGAGTAAGGCGCGCTTGTTCAGCTTCCACGCCTCGTAACAGGCAATGGCGATGATAATCCAGCCGATGAAATTTTCAAATCCGGCGAGGAACGGCGCCATGAACGCGATGGCGAAGACCACCACCCCAGCGACCGCCCAACCAACGAGCCCACCCGGTCCCGAACGTCCGACTTGTTCCAGTGGCACCTCGAGCTTTTGGTCGGCGGCGGGCTGCGCAGGCTCGGTTGCTTGCGCGGTTTTCACGACGGCATTGGTGGACGCCACTGTGGGATGGTTTCTTTCGGATGCTGCGTTACGAAACTCTTTCAGCAAAGGCGGAATGTATGTTGATACGATGGCGGTGTAAGTCAGTAAGATTGCCAGAGCCTGATAAAGCCATCCGCCGCGGGCGTTCGCGCCGCGGCGTACCGCCCAGCCCACCATGAAACCAACCAAGATGGCAATCAAACCCAGTTCGTATCCGGTCGTCGCCGCAATCGCATACCAGATCGCCGCCCCCAAAATTCCTGCCACCGCCCCGAAAATTGTCGCGCGTCCAAAACGAGCCACGCCCGAACCGCCCGTCCACGTTTTCTCGATCTGCTCCCGGCAGCTGGGGCAGATGCTCTTGTCGTTGACCTGATAATACGAGTCGGTGATCGGCTGTTTGCAAACAACACACGATCGGCTGGCGGCGGGGCTTGCGTATTCGGCGTGCTCAAACTGCAGTCCGCCGTCACTGGTCGGTGGCGTGGGTGGTTGATCATTCATGGCTCAGGTTGGTTGGTTGGTTAACTCCGTTCGCGACAATTCCAATGGACAGCGGAATGGCATTGAGGCGAGAGAAACAAAATCCCCGGGCGCGGTCAAGCGCGCTGAATTGAAGTTGCGAACCGGCGCAACCCGGAGTACAAAACCGTGTGCCCGCAACTGTTGCTTTGGAGCAATTGAACAAATTGTCTTCGCGAAAGGTTTCCTGCCGGACGACCCGGAGGCATCGCCGCTTTTGTTTCTTCTTTGCGCTCGCCTGGCTCTTGAGCGTTGGCGGTGGGGTCACGATCAACGCTCGGGCGGCCTTGCAGTTCGACGTGTTCCTCGGTTACGACGGCGTGGTGCCGGAGGCGAGTTGGTTTCCCGTGATTTGCGAGGTGAAAAATGACGGGCCGCCGTTCACCGCCACCTTCGAGTTGTCGTCGGGAGCTTACAATCAAAGCCAGACGCGGACGATGGTCGTGGAACTGCCTACTGGCACGCTCAAACGTTTCGTGATGCCGGTTTTCGCCACGACCCGTTACAACAGCATGTGGAGCGCGCGGCTGCTCGATGAGCGCGGCAAGGTGCGTGGCGAGCAGCCTAATCTCCGGCCCAGAAAACAGATGGCTTGGGAAAGTCCGTTGATCGGCGCGCTGGCTCGGACCGTCGGTGGGGTGCCCGTCATCCAACAGATTCTCCCTCGCCAGACCGACCTGCAGCCGACATCGGCACGATTGCAACCGGCGCTTATTCCCGACAACCCTCTGGTGCTGGAAGGACTCGACGCGCTCTACTTGAATTCGGAAAAGGCGGTGGAACTCAATGTGAACCAGGTGAACGCCCTGCTGACTTGGATGCACGCTGGCGGGCATTTGATTGTTGGCGTCGAACAAATTTCGGACATCAATTCGAGTCCCTGGTTGCGCAATGTTTTTCCCTGCGAGGTGACAAGCGTGCGGACCGTGCAGGGTCATTCTGAGATTCAGGAATGGCTGCGGGCGGCGGGCGGCGGGTCGAGCCAGACCAACAAATTGCTTTCCACTGTCACAGCGAGCGAGCAGACGAGACGTTTGAGAGGTGGAGCGAATCGACCAACTGCACCAACCCCCGTCCCGTTCTCCGAGATGGCCGACGATCCGGATTTCGAAAAGGCGGAATTACCCGTCGCCGTCGGCGCAATGCGCGACGGAAAAGTGTTGGCCGGCACCCCGGGGACGCCGTTCATCGTCACGGCCAAGCGCGGGCGCGGCCGGATCACGGCGTTGCTGTTCAGTCCGGAACGCGAGCCGTTTCGATCCTGGAAAAACAGTCCTTCCTTTTGGGCGCGGTTGGCGGACGTTCCCATGGCTTGGTACACCTCGGCGGATTTCAACCAGCCGGGCGGCTGGAGTCTGGACGGGGTGTTCGGCGCGATGATCGACAGCAAGCAGGTGCGCAAACTGCCGGTCACCGGGTTGCTCTTGTTGCTGGCGGTGTATCTGCTGGTCATCGGGCCGCTGGACCAACGCTGGCTCAAGCGCATCAACCGGCAGATGCTCACTTGGGTGACGTTCCCCATTTACGTGGTGCTCTTCTCACTGCTGATATATTTCATCGGCTACAAATTACGCGCCGGCGAATCCGAATGGAACGAACTGCACGTCCTCGATGTTTTGCAGAAAGGGGAGCGGGCGGAATTACGCGGTCGCGCCTACGGTTCGATTTATTCTCCGGTCAACGCCCGCTACCAGCTCGTGGGGGAACAACGCTACGCCGCGTTGCGTGGCGAGTTCCAGAGTTCCTGGGGCGGAGGTCAGGAAAGTGGGCGGGGCAACGTGGAACAAAAAGGCGATGGTTATCGCGCGGACATCTTTGTTCCGGTCTGGACCAGTCAACTTTATATCAGCGACTGGTGGCAGTCGGCGGCGCTGCCGCTTAAAGCCAGCGTCACCCGCGTGGGCGATGAGTTCGAAGTCACGGTGGAGAATCTGCTCGACCGCAAATTGACCGAAGCGCGGCTGGTGTTGGGCGCACGCGTGTACACGCTGAATGAATTGCCGGCCCGGCAGACCCAAAAATTCCAGTCGGAAAAATTGCCGTGGACGGAATTGACAGCGTTTGTGCAGCAGTATGGAAACGAATTCCAGTCGGCGGCCCAACGTCGCCGTGCGGCGTTCGGTGAATCGGTTCACCTGTCCAACGTGCCGCTCAGTGCGATGGCAGCGTCGTTCGTCACGCAACTGGGCGGTCGGAGAAATGTCGCCAACAATTATCAAAACTCGTTTCTGGTGCCGCCGGGTTTTGACCTGAGTGCATTGACGGAACGAGGTGACGCAGTTTTGCTGGCGTGGGATGCCGGGCATTTGTTCACCACCGCGATGAACCGTTTTACGCCGCGCCGCTCAACCCACGACACACTTCTGCGGCTTGCCATTCCCGTAACCAACTAACTGTTGAAAAATTATGGCCAACGATTCCGCTCCTCCGATGCCCGCCGTTCAGACGTTCGGCTTGACGCGCATGTACGGCAGCCTTGCGGCACTCTACGGGCTTGACCTCACGGTGAATCGCGGCGATCTGTTCGGTTTCATTGGCTCGAATGGTGCGGGCAAGACGACCACGCTCCGAATCCTCGCCACGTTTCTTGCGCCGAGCGCCGGCCGTGCGGTGATTCTCGGGCATGATGTGGTGAGTGATGCGGACGCGGTGCGCCACGTCATTGGTTACATGCCCGATTTCTTCGGGGTGTACAAAGACATGGAAGTGACCGAATATCTCGATTTCTTCGGTGCCTGTTACAAGATTCCCACCAACCAGCGCGAGAAAACGGTCAGCGACGTTTTGGAACTCGTCGGCCTTAGCGAGAAGAAAGGCGCGCTCATCGGCGCGCTGAGTCGCGGCATGCAACAGCGACTCGGTCTGGCGCGGGTGCTGATTCACGATCCGCAACTCTTGCTGCTGGACGAACCCGCCAGCGGCCTCGACCCGCGCGCCCGCATCGAGATGATGGCGGTTTTGCAAGAACTTCAGCGTCTCGGCAAAACCATCATCATCTCCTCGCATATCCTCAGCGAACTCCAGACACTCTGCAATCGCGTCGCCATCATCGAAAAAGGCAAGTTGATTTACAGCGGGCCGGTGCAAGGCGTGCGCGATCAACTGGCGACCGGGCTGGTGGTCTGGGTCAAGGTGCTGGGCGACGAATCGCGCGCCATTGAGTTGTTGAAGGCGCGTTCCGAAATCTCCGCGGCAGAATCCGTGGCTGGAAGGATCAAGGTGACGATGAACGATCACCAGATGGACGCCAGTTGCGTGGCGGAAACACTGGTCAATGGCGGAATCAAACTGGTGGGACTGCGGGAAGAAGAACTTGGTCTGGAGGAAGTGTTCATGCGCGTCACACGCGGCGAAACGCAGTAATGCTCGTTGAACCGCTCGACGACGTAAGCAAGGATACCAATCGCGGAAAAAGAACGGTAGAATGCAACACCAGCCCCTCACCCGACCTTCGGCCACCCTCTCCCCATCGGATGGGGAGAGGGCAGGGGTGAGGGGTGCTTTACTGGTTTTGCCGATCATCGTAGGCAGTTGATATGATCTTTCTGCCCGTGATCAAACGCGAATTGCGCTCCGAAGCGCGGAGACCGTTCAACTACTGGCTGCGCGTGATGGGCGCGGCAGCGGCGTTCTTGGTTTGCGCCAGTCTGATTTGGGATTCCCATGTGCCTCCGGCAAAACTTGGTGCTCGGCTGTTCGCGATTCTTCACTCGACGATCTTGCTCACCATTTGGGTGATGGTACCCGCGTTGACGGCGGACTGTTTGAGCCGGGAAAGACGAGAGGGAACATTGGGGCTATTGTTTTTGACGCCGTTGACAGCACGATCCATCGTCGTCAGCAAGAGTCTGGTGCACGCCTTGCGGTCGATGACGTTGTGGCTCGCGGCGGTGCCGATTCTGGCAATTCCAATATTGCTTGGGGGTGTCGGATGGCTGGACGTCGTCACTGCGTTTACTTTGGAACTGTGCGCCGTTTTGCTGGCGCTCACAGCGGGATTGCTGGCTTCTTCATCAGCCAAACGTTGGACGCGGGCATTGGTACTGGCGGAGATCAATTCGATGTTTTTCGCGATAGTGTTTGGCTGTCTGCTGTCGTTCATTTTTTGGTTTAATATAAGAGGTAACCTGCCCGCCTCGACCTATTCCAACGGCTTTCGTTTTGGTTTGGGCCAGCTAATCGAAGGAGCGATCTTATCGACAGGAGCTGGTGGGATAAACTTTTGGAACAGTGGCTGGAGTAATTATTTTGTCCGAATCCCCGGGGGCGTCGTGCAATTCTGGTTTCTGATACTCGGTCAAATGTTTGCTCTCTCCATGCTTCTTTTTGTTTTTGTTGCGTTGCTGGCGGCGCGGCGCGTGGACCAAACGTGGCGCGAAGAGCCGCCTTCGGCGCGAATCCTTTGGTGGGAGCGGACGTTTTGCACGCCGATCATCTGGCTGACTTTTTTCCGGCGCATGATGCGGCACAAACTGGAACGGAATCCCATCGGCTGGCTGGAGCAACGCACCTGGAGCGGGCGGCTGGTCACGTGGAGTTGGTTCGCGGTGATGATTTCGCTGTATAGCGCCGTGATGTCGAATTCGGGCGTTTATCTACAGCATTTTGGCTCGTTGCAATCGTTCATGGCGTGGTTGTTGGTCGGCACCATTGCCTTCAGCGCGGCGGGGAGCCTGCGGCGCGAACGCGAAACCGGCGTGTTGGAGTTATTGCTGGTGTCGCCGGTGGGTGTGCGCCACATCATCGGCGGGCGGGTGCGTGGATTGTGGGGACAGTTTCTGCCGGCCATGGCGCTACTGCTCGGCATCTGGCTCTACTTCGCGAACATCTTTTCTCTGGGCGACAGCTCGGTGCCCGGCGGACGCGTGGCCTTCGGGGAGATTTTATTTTTCGGGAACACGTTCCTGACCTTGCCGGTCATCGGGCTTTATTTTTCGTTAAGGAGCACCAACTTCGTTAGCGCGTTCCTGGTGACCATTCTGGTCGGGTTGCTGTTGCCGGTCATGCTGGGGCGGGTGGCTGGCTGGTATGTTTCGACGTTGACCGAAAATTATTTCTACGGGAGGGCGTATAACCATCCGAGCGCCACTTTCTTTACCATTATTATCCAGCTTGTTTTTGCTGCTCACTTCTGGCAACGGCTTCACCGCAACCTGACAGGGCGCACTTTCGCTTTGGACCGGGCACTGAGCTGAACCCGGCACGCCACGATCAGCATATTGGTTCTTCGCTGTTGTCGGTGGAGCCTCAGAACTGGGGGAAGCGGAGCTTGCTGGCCACGAAGTAGAGCATGGTGATCAGGTGCGTGGTGGAACGATAGCCGCGCGCTTTGCGTTTGGTCGCGCTAAAGACGCTGTTAAGA